>NZ_LZKE01000039.1:0-88782 GCF_001672675.1 Mycobacterium sp. E2327 | reverse complement strand
CGGACGGGGCGGTGGGGATGCACCCGGTACTGCGGCGGCGCGGCGTGGCGGTTCAGGATGAAGTCGCGCACCCCGCGCAGTTGGCTGCCGGGAGCCTGAACATCCGCCCCGTCCGGGTGGGCGGGCGGACCCTCGACGACATCCCCGCGCCGCCACGGCCCGCGGTGCCGCCGCTGATGCGCGGCTACCTGCGGCTAGGCGCCCAGGTCTGCGGCGAGCCCGCGCACGACCCGGACTTCGGCGTCGGCGACTTCTGCGTGCTGCTGGACAAGCGACGCGCCGATACCCGATATCTCAAGCGGCTGCGGTCGGTGTCGGCGGCTTCCGAAATGGTGGGCGGCGCGCAGTGAACGCTCCCGCCGCCCACGCCTGGCTGCCCCGCGCGACGTGTGACAGCAGCTGTGTGCGGGTCGGCCCCGCGTCGTCGCAGTGGCGGGTGGTGCTGCGCGTGACGCTTCGGGTCATGCTGGCGCTGGTGTTGGCGGCGGTGGTGCCGCTGGCGCTGGTGCCGCTGCCGGGCCAGATGCGTGTGCAACGGTTCTGCTGCCGGGTGCTGCTGCGCTGCTTCGGTGTCCGGATCAGCGTGTCCGGCAGCCCGATCCGCAACCTGCGTGGGGTACTGGTGGTCAGCCCCCACATGTCCTGGCTGGACGTGTTCGCGATCGGCTCGGTGTTGCCCGGCTCGTTCGTGGCCCGCGCCGATTTGTTTGGTGAGCTCGCGGTGCGCCTGCTCAAGATCATTCCCATCGAACGGGCCAACCTGCGGCGGCTGCCTTGGGTGGTCGAAACGGCCGCACGGCGGCTGCGCGCGGGTCAGACCGTGGTGGCATTCCCGGAGGGCACCACGTGGTGCGGGGTTGCCTGTGGCTCGTTCTACCCGGCGATGTTCCAGGCCGCGATCGATGCCGGCCGCCCGGTGCAGCCGCTCCGGTTGAGCTACCACCACGTCGACGGCGGCGTTTCGACCGCTCCCGCCTTCGTGGGTGACGACACCCTGTGGCGCTCGATGTGCCGGTTGCTGGCCGTGCGCCGCACCTTGGCGCACGTTCACGTTGAATCCCTGCAGCTGCCGGGCACCGATCGGCGGGCGCTGGCCCGCCGCTGCGAGTCGGCGGTCGGTGTGGGAGTGCCGCAGCGCCCCCGGCGCCGCCACGTGCTGGTGGGTTAGCCACAAAGACCTGCAGGTATCGTGGGGCGCGTCATGGTTTACCTCGACCACGCCGCCACCACCCCGATGCACCCCGCCGCCATCGAGGCGATGACGGCCGCGCTCGGCACCGTCGGCAACGCGTCCTCGCTGCACACCAGCGGGCGGGCGGCGCGGCGGCGGATCGAGGAATCGCGGGAGCTGATCGCCGACAAACTGGGCGCGCGCCCGTCGGAGATCATCTTCACCGCCGGCGGCACCGAGAGCGACAACCTGGCCGTCAAGGGCATCTATTGGGCCCGCCGCGGCGCCGAACCGTCGCGCCGGCGCATCATCGCCAGCGAGGTGGAACACCACGCCGTGCTGGACTCGGTGAACTGGCTCGTCGAACACGAGGGCGCCGAGGTGACCTGGCTGCCCACCGCCGCGGACGGGTCGGTGTCGGCGGCCGCGCTGCGCGAGGCGCTGCAGAGCCACGACGACGTCGCTCTCGTATCGCTGATGTGGGCCAACAATGAGGTCGGCACCGTGATGCCGGTCGCCGAACTCGCAGCCGTCGCAGCCGAATTCGGCGTCCCGATGCACAGCGACGCCGTTCAGGCGGTGGGGCAGTTGCCCGTCGACTTCGCGGCCAGCGGTCTCTCGGCGATGAGCGTGACAGCGCACAAGTTCGGCGGTCCGCCCGCCGTGGGGGCGCTGCTCCTGCGCCGCGACGTCGCCTGCGTGCCGCTGTCGCACGGCGGCGGACAGGAGCGCGACATCCGTTCCGGCACACCGGACGTCGCAGGCGCCGTCGGCATGGCGGCGGCGGCCCGCATCGCGGTGGACGGCCTCGAGCCGAACAGCGCGCGGCTGCGGGTCCTGCGCGATCGCCTGGTCGAGGGCGTCCTGGCCGGCATCGACGACGTCAGCCTCAATGGCGCCCGCGACCCTCTGCGGCTGCCGGGCAACGCGCACTTCACCTTCCGCGGCTGCGAGGGCGACGCGCTGTTGATGCTGTTGGACGCCAACGGGATCGAGTGCTCGACCGGCTCGGCCTGCACCGCCGGGGTGGCGCAGCCGTCGCACGTGCTGGTCGCGATGGGCGCCGACCCGGCGAGCGCGCGCGGGTCGTTGCGACTCTCGTTGGGGCACACCAGCGTTGACGCCGACGTGGATGCGGTGCTGCGGGTGCTGCCCGGTGCCGTGGACCGCGCCCGGCGGGCCGCGCTGGCGGCCGCGGGGGCGCCGTAAGTGAAGGTCCTCGCCGCGATGAGTGGCGGCGTCGATTCGTCCGTCGCCGCCGCTCGCATGGTCGACGCCGGGCACGACGTGGTCGGGGTGCACCTGGCGCTGTCCTCGGCGCCCGGCACGCTGCGCACCGGTTCGCGGGGCTGCTGTTCGAAGGAAGACGCCTCGGATGCGCGCCGCGTTGCCGACGTGCTCGGAATCCCCTTCTACGTATGGGATTTCGCGGAGAGGTTCAAGGCGGACGTGATCGACGACTTCGTCGAGTCGTACGCGCGCGGTGAGACCCCGAACCCGTGCGTGCGGTGTAATCAGCGGATCAAATTCTCGGCCCTGTCGGCGAAGGCGGTCGCGCTGGGCTTCGACACGGTGGCCACCGGCCACTACGCCCGGCTGTCCGGCGGGCGGCTGCGCCGCGCCGTCGACCGGGACAAGGACCAGTCCTACGTGCTGGCCGTGCTGACCGCCGAGCAGTTGCGGCACGCGGCGTTCCCGATCGGGGACACCCCCAAGCCCCAAATCCGGGCCGAGGCGGCCCGGCGCGGGTTGGCCGTCGCCGACAAGCCGGACAGCCACGACATCTGCTTCATCCCGTCCGGGGACACCCGGGCCTTCCTGGGGGAGCGCATCGGGGTGCGCCGCGGCGCCGTCGTCACCGCCGACGGGGCGGTGCTGGCCACCCACGACGGGGTGCACGGTTTCACCATCGGGCAACGCAAGGGGCTGGGCATCGCCGGTCCGGGGTCCGACGGCCGCCCGCGCTATGTGACGTCGATCGACGCCGAGACGGGGACGGTCGAGGTCGGGGAGGCGGCCGACCTCGACGTGCGCGGCCTGGTCGGGCGGTCGCCGGTGTTCACCGGGGGAGCCCCGCTGGACGGGCCCGTCGAGTGCGTGGTCCAGGTGCGCGCGCACGGCGAGACGGCGGCCGCGGTGGCCGAACTGGTCGGCGACGAGCTCGTCGTTCGGCTGCGGGTCCCGCTGCGGGGCGTGGCGCCCGGGCAGACGCTCGTGCTGTACCGCCCGGATCCCGACGGCGACGAGGTGCTGGGCAGCGCCACGATCGCCGGCACGTCGCGCTGATTCCGCGCGCTGAGCGCCCGGCCTGAGCGTCTCAAGGATTCATCAAGGATCCGCCAAGGGCGGTTTCCGATCCTTTCCGTGACA
Organism: Mycobacterium sp. E2327; assembly: GCF_001672675.1. Taxonomy (NCBI): domain Bacteria; kingdom Bacillati; phylum Actinomycetota; class Actinomycetes; order Mycobacteriales; family Mycobacteriaceae; genus Mycobacterium; species Mycobacterium sp. E2327. Next base: position 85,241 of record NZ_LZKE01000039.1, on the reverse strand, counting down.
GCCAGGAAAGGAGCCAGCAGACATGAGCACCCAGCAAGTCGCGGCGCGTGAGGAATCGTCCGTCCAGACCAATGCCTGGGCCATCGCGGCCTTCGTGCTGAGCCTCATGGGCATGTACGGCAGCCCGCTGCTGAGCAGCATCTTTGCCGTCGTCGCGCTGCACCAGGTCAAGCACCGCGGGCAGAACGGCTTCGGGTTGGCGATCGCGGCCCTGGCGGTCTCGGCGGCCATGACGGCCCTGCACGTGGCGATGTGGGTCAAGTACGGCCACCCCAACTTCGAGCTGCTGGCGACGGCGCACTGGTGACGCCCCGCCGGGATGGTGGCGACCCGTCCCCCAGCTGCGCGGGGGTGCCCCCAGCGCCCGGCTACGCCGCGCTTGCGATCGCCACTAGCCCGGGATGTTGGCCGCGATGTTCGTCATGACGATGTCCGACACGGATTGCGCGAAGCCGCAGAACGTGACCTCCACCATGGCCACCTTCAGCACCCGGTAGTCGCGGCCGCACCCGCCGGGTCCGAGGTGCAGCGAAGTCGCGTCGGCGGTCCACCCGCCGACCAGCGACTCGCCCGCCGAGCCTCCCGCACAGCCGCGCACGGCGCCGACCAGGGCGCTGAACGCCCGTCGCGCGATGTCGACGTCCTGGTAGGCGGCGGCGCCCTCGGAGATTAGCGCCCCGTCGGGCGGGTCCTGGAAGGTGGTCTTGTGGAACTCCTCGATGTCGGGACCAAAGGTCGCCGTCTCGGCATAGAGGAACCGGCATTCGGCGGGCGTGGCCTCGGCGAGCGCGTCGATGTCCACCGGGCGGGTGCCGTCCATCGAGGGGATGATCGTCAGGTGCTCGCCCGCGCCGGTGATCGCCCGCATCCGTGACTGGTCCAGCAGGATCGTGTCGACGTTGACGCCCTGGACGCCCTTGGCGGCGGGCCCGAATCCGGGGAGGGCGGTGCCGCCCACCACCCGGGTGCACGCCGCCGCCAGCAACACCGCGCCCACCGACAGCAGCGGCCTGGTGAATCTCGCTCTACGCCCCACCGTTTGCACCCTTCTCGGCTAGAACCTACCCCGCCGCAACACCCCTGGCGACCGGCGCGCTAGGCGACGTCGAATACGGTTGGCCGGTGAGTGTTTTCGCGCATCCGTTCGCGACGGGCAGCGGCATCGGATCGTGGCCCGGCACCGCGGCGCGCGAGGCCGCCGCGGTGGTGGTCGGCGAGCTGGCGGGCGCGCTGGCCCACATCGTCGAGCTGCCGGCCCGCGGAGTCGGTGCCGACCTGTTCGGACGGGCCGGCGCGCTGCTGGTCGACGTCGCGATCGACACGGTGCCGCGCGGCTACCGCATCACGGCCCGGCCCGGCGCCGTGACGCGCCGCGCCGTCAGCCTGCTCGACGAGGACATGGATGCGCTGGAGGAGGCCTGGGAGACGGCGGGGCTGCGCGGCGGTGAGCGCGTCGTCAAGGTGCAGGCCCCCGGACCGATCACGCTGGCCGCCGGGCTCGAGCTTGCCAACGGCCACCGGGCCATCACCGACCCCGGCGCCGTGCGTGACCTGGCCGCGTCGTTGGCGGAAGGCGTTGCGGCGCATCGGGCGTCGCTCGCCCGCCGCCTCGATACGCCGGTGGTGGTGCAGTTCGACGAGCCGTCGCTGCCGGCGGCGTTGGGCGGACAGCTGACCGGGGTGACGGCGCTGAGCCCGGTCGCCGCGCTCGACGAGGCGGTCGCCCTGGGGCTGCTCGACACGTGCGCCGCGACCGTCGGCGCCGACGTGCTGGTGCACAGTTGCGCTTCTGGGCTGCCGTGGGATCTGTTGGGGCGCAGCGCGATTAGTGGTATATCCGTGGATGCGGGCACGCTGCGCGCCGAGGACTTGGACGGCATCGCGGCTTTCGTCGAGTCGGGTCGCACCGTCGCGCTGGGCGTGGTCCCGGCGACGGCGCCGCCAAAGCGGCCGTCGGCCGAAGAGGTCGCCACCGCCGTCGTCGCGGTGACCGATCGGCTCGGATTCGGCCGCTCGGCGCTGCGCGAGCGCATCGGCGTGACCCCGGCGTGCGGCTTGGCGAGCGCCACGCCGGCGTGGGCGCGGACCGCGATCGAGCTCGCCCGCACGGCCGCCGAGGCGTTCGCTGAGGACCCCGACGCCATCGAATAGGCAACCATTTGGTTGCGCTTCGGACTGGATTGTGGCAGCCTGATAGGCAACCAGGAGGTTGCATATGAGTACTGATCGAATTCAGAAACAAGTCGTGTTGCGCGCGCCGCTGGACCGGGTGTGGCGAGCCATCACGGACGCCGAGCAGTTCGGGCGCTGGTTCGGCGTCCGCTTCGACGGGCCGTTCGTCGCGGGCCAACCCGTCAGCGCGACCATTACCCCGACCACCGTCGATGACGAGGTCGCCAAGCGCCAGGAGCCACACGCCGGCGTGACGACCACGTGGGAGATCGTCGCGATCGAGCCGCGGCGGCGATTCACCTACCGCTGGCAGCCGTGCGCGGGCGAGCCGGATGCGGACGATGAGCCGACCACCCTGGTCGAGTTCACCCTCGCCGAGACGCCCGACGGCGTCCTGCTCACCATCACCGAATCGGGTTTCGACGCCATCCCGGCGGCGCGTCGCGCTTCCGCGTTCGAGGCGAACTCCGAGGGCTGGGCCATGCAGACCGACCTCGTGCGCCGGTATCTGGAGGGCACCCGGGTATGAGCGCTGTCGGCGCGCCGCTGTTCGACGCGCTGGGCGACGCGAATCGGCTGCGCATCATCGTGCGGCTCTGCGACGTCGGCCCATGCTCGACATCGCAAGTCACCCAAGCGATTCCGGTCACCCGGCAGGCCGCCAGCAAGCACCTGGCGCTGCTCGAATCCGCGGGAGTGGTCACCAGCGCCCGCCGCGGGCGCGAGCGCGTCTGGACGGTGCGGACCGAACCGCTGGCCCAGGCCAGCAACTACCTCGACCAGCTGTCGCGGCGCTGGGACGCCGCGGTGGAGCGGTTGCGTGCGTTCGTGGAAGAGGAGTGAGTCACTCCGGTCACAGCTCGGAGGGATGTGCCGTAGTGCCCGCCTCGCAGCGACTGCTGACTCGGCCCGCGTCGGGCTCGCGAATTGTCGCTGTGAGGCGGGCACACGCGGTGTCGGCTCTCGGAGAGACGGGTGTGGCCGATGTGACTGAGGTGTCGCAGTCGGCCGTCGGCCCCCTTCGATAGCCTGCGAAGGTGACTTCGGCAGAAGCTGACTCCTTAGCGCCCGACGTTCGGCGGCAATGGCAAGAACTGGCCGACGAGGTGCGCGAACACCAGTTTCGTTACTACGTGCGCGACGCGCCGATCATCTCCGACGCGGAGTTCGACGCGCTGCTAAAGCGGCTCGAAGCGCTCGAGGAGCAGCATCCCGAACTGCGCACGCCCGATTCGCCGACCCAGCTCGTCGGCGGGGCCGGCTTCGCCACCGATTTCACCGAGGCCGAGCACCTGGAGCGAATGTTGTCCCTGGACAACGTGTTCAGCGCCGAGGAGTTCGAGGTGTGGGCCGCGCGCGTGCGCGCCGAGGTCGGTGACGACGTGCCCTACCTGTGTGAGCTCAAGATCGACGGTGTCGCGCTGTCGCTGGTGTATCGCGACGGTCGCCTGGTCCGGGCGGCGACGCGGGGCGACGGACGCACCGGCGAGGACGTCACGCTGAACGCCAGAACCATCGACGACGTCCCGGAACGGCTCACGGCCGGCAAGGACTACCCGGTGCCGAAGGTTCTCGAGGTGCGCGGCGAGGTGTTCTTCCGGCTGGACGACTTCGAGGCGCTCAACGCCGCGCTGGTCGAAGACGGCAAGACGCCCTTCGCCAACCCGCGCAACAGCGCCGCGGGCTCCCTTCGCCAAAAGGACCCCGCGGTCACCGCGCGGCGCAGGCTGCGGATGATCTGTCACGGCGTGGGACACACCGAGGGCTTTCGCCCGGCCACGCTGCACGACGCCTACCTGGCGCTGGGCGCGTGGGGCCTGCCCGTTTCCGAGCACACCGCCCGGGTGGAAAACGTCGCGGGCGCGCTCGAGCGCATCACCTATTGGGGCGAGCACCGTCACGACGTGGATCACGAGATCGACGGTGTGGTGGTCAAAGTCGACGATGTGGCGCTGCAGCGCAGGCTGGGCTCGACCTCGCGGGCGCCCCGGTGGGCGATCGCGTACAAGTACCCGCCGCAGGAGGTGCAGACCAAGCTCCTGGACATCCGCGTCAACGTCGGGCGGACCGGGCGCGTCACACCGTTCGCGTTCATGACGCCGGTCAAGGTGGCCGGGTCGACGGTGGGGCTGGCCACGCTGCACAACGCCGCCGAGGTCAAGCGTAAGGGCGTGTTGATCGGCGACACCGTGGTGATTCGCAAGGCCGGCGACGTCATCCCCGAGGTGCTCGGCCCGATCGTCGACCTGCGCGACGGCTCGGAACGCGAATTCGTCATGCCCACAACGTGTCCCGAATGCGGCACCCCGCTTGCCCCGGCCAAGGAGGGCGACGCCGACATCCGCTGCCCCAACGCGCGGTCGTGCCCGGCGCAGTTGCGGGAGCGAGTTTTTCACGTCGCGGGCCGCGGCGCGCTCGACATCGAAGGACTCGGTTACGAGGCCGCCACCGCGCTGCTGCAGGCCGGCGTGATCGCCGACGAGGGCGACCTGTTCGCCCTCACCGAGGACGACCTGTTGCGAACCGAGCTGTTCCGGACGAAGGCCGGCGGGTTGTCGGCCAACGGCGCGCGGCTGCTGGCCAATCTCGATGTGGCGAAGGCGAAGCCGCTGTGGCGGGTGCTGGTGGCGTTGTCGATCCGGCACGTGGGCCCGACGGCCGCCCGCGCGCTGGCCACCGAATTCGGCGACCTGCAGGCGATCGAGGACGCGTCCACCGAGCAACTGGCCGCGGTCGAGGGAGTCGGCCCCACCATCGCCGCCGCCGTCACCGAATGGTTCACCGTCGACTGGCACCGGGCGATCGTCGACAAATGGCGGGCGGCCGGCGTGCGGATGGCCGACGAACGCGACGCGAGTGTGCCGCGCACCCTCGAGGGGCTGACGATCGTAGTCACCGGTTCGCTGGCGGGTTTCTCGCGCGACGACGCCAAGGAGGCGATCGTGTCGCGCGGCGGCAAGGCCGCGGGATCGGTGTCGAAGAAGACCGACTACGTCGTCGCCGGCGACTCGCCGGGCTCCAAGTACGACAAGGCGGTGGAGTTGGGCGTGCCGGTCCTCGACGAAGACGGATTCCGAAAGTTGTTGGCCGACGGGCCTTCCGGGGCTGACGAGTGAGCAGTTCGTACGGTGATTCGACGCGTAGCGTCAAGGCCGTAAGCTCCCCGGCCGTCGCCGGCCGGCCGGTGGCGCCGCCGGCGGTGCTGGCCTCCACCTATCATCTGTCTGCCGACGAAACCGCTGATCTCGATACCTACGGCCGCAGCTCCAATGCGACCTGGCGGCAAGTGGAATCGGCCCTCGCCGCGCTGGAGGGGGCGGCCGGCGCGGTGGTGTTCAGCTCGGGCATGGCGGCCATCGGTGCCGCACTGTGCGCACTGGCCCGTCCCGGGTCGGCGTTGGTGGTGCCGTCCGACGGCTACTATCAGGTGCGCCAGTATGCGGCGGAACACCTTGCGCCCGCGGGTGTTTCGGTGATCGAGGCGTCGAGTTCGCAAATCTACGACGCGGCGGCGGGCGCGGACGTGGTACTGGCCGAAACGCCCACCAACCCCGCGCTGGATGTGATCGACCTGCGGCGGTTGGCCACCGTGTGCCATTCTCGCGGCGCGCGGTTGATCGTCGACAACACCGCGGCTACCCCGTTCGGTCAGTGCCCCCTGGCGCTGGGCGCCGACCTGGTGGTGGCCAGCGCCACCAAGGGACTCTCGGGGCACAGTGACCTGCTGGCCGGTTACGTGGCGACCGACCAGCCCGAGTTGATCGCCGCCGTCGAACGCCATCGGCTGCTCGCCGGTGCGATCCTCGGTGGCTTCGAGGCGTGGCTGCTGCTGCGCAGCCTGGGAAGCGCCGGGCTGCGGTTCGACCGCCAGTGCCGCAATGCGCAAGCGGTGGCGACGATGCTGGCCGGCGATCCGGCGGTACGAGCCGTGCGCTACCCGGGATTGGTCGAAGATCCGGCGCACCCCGTGGCCGTCGCGCAGATGCGCCGGTTCGGCACCCTGGTCTCATTCGAGTTGGCCGACGCGGCCGCGGTGCGGGCACTGGTGGACGGGTCCGAGTTGCTGATCGCGTCCACCAGCTTCGGCGGCATCCACACCTCGGTGGACCGCCGGGCACGGTGGGGCGACCGCGTCCCCGACGGGTTCGTGCGCCTGTCGCTGGGCATCGAAGACACCGACGACCTGGTTGCCGACATCGAGCGGTCGCTCGCGGCAAAATCTGGTGTGATGGGCGGGTGAGCCCGACCTCCGTTGCCGACGTGGTCGCGCGCATGCGGGCCATCGCGGCACAACTGCCGCCCGATGACGGTGCCGAGGTGTTCAACGGCGTCTATCTGCGAGTGACCGAGATGATGGCGGACCGGCTCGCGGCGAAGGGTGTGTTCCACGACGAGGCGTTCGTCACCGACCTCGACGTCCGCTTCGCCGGTTACTGGTTCGACGCGTACGACGCCGCCGGGGCCAAGCCCAACGCGTGGGCGCCGCTGTTCGCCGCGCGAGGCAGCAAGGGAATCCTGCCGATTCAATTCGCGCTTGCCGGCATGAACGCACACATCGAGCACGACCTGCCGCTCGCCGTGATCGCCACGTGTGCCGCGCGCCGGTGCACGCCGGACACCCCGGGCGTGCACGCGGACTACGAGAAGATCAACGACGTCCTCGCCAGCGTCGAGGCCGAGATCCGGCGGTCCTTCCTCGACGACGTGGAAAAGGCGATCGACGATCACCTCGAGCCGGTCGCGCACCTGATCACCTCGTGGGACATCGCGAAGGCGCGCGATTTCGCGTGGCTGACCGTGCAGACGATGTGGGAGCTGCGACGGGTCAGCGAGTTGTTCGACGCCTATGCCGCGGGGCTGGCCCACACGGTGGGAATGGGTTCCCGGCTGCTGCTGACCCCGCTGACCTGAACGCCTCAGCGCAGCATCGTCGCCACGATGCCGGCCAGATAGCCGAGCCGGGCGACCTCCGAGGGCCGGAATTCCGGGCCCGGACGGCCCAGCACCACCGCCGTGTGCGGGTCGCCCAGCGGCGCGGCGACCATCGTGGTGTCCATGTCGCGCCACGCCTGCGGCACCCACTCGGCGGTATGGTCCAGCGCCGCCGCGCGTTCGATGGGCAGCCAGGGGGCGGAATCGGCCTTGGTTTCCGGGCACCCGGGGCTGTCGGCGAGGCGCTCCAATTCCCCGTGTGAACTGCGCAACACCATGCACCAGCTCACCCGCAGCACCTTGGGAGCCTCGTTGACCAGGACCTTCAGCCGCGACGCGTCGTCGCCGGCGGCGGCGACGTGGTCGAGAAGCTCCAGCTCGCGGTGCGCCTCCAGCAGCCCGGTGTGCGGGCGGACGCTGTCCACTCGGACGTTAGGCAGTGATTCCGCGGCGGTGATCAGCCGGTCCGGCATCACCCCCGGCGGCAACTCGATGACCAGGTCGTCGATCGCGTAACCCGAGCTGCGCTCCACCACGTCGAGCGACAGGATGTCGGCGCCCGCCGAACCGAGCGCGACGGCCAGCGAGCCCAGGCTGCCGGGGCGGTCGGCTAGCTCGATGCGCAACAGATATGACGGCACGGCCAACACTTTGGCACAGCAATGTATCCGCGGCATTTCGGCTGGGACGGCGGCGTGCAGCCCGCATCGTTGCCCGACTGGGTCTGATCGCCGGCCTCCTCCTCCCCGCCGCTCTGCGGCGCGCTTCGTCGCCGGGCTAGGCTTTCCGGTCGTGTCCCAGATCTCCCGCGACGACGTGGCGCACCTTGCGCGGCTGGCCCGGCTGGCCCTGACCGACGCCGAGCTGGACAGCTTCGCCGGCCAGCTCGACGCCATCCTCACCCACGTCAGCCAGGTCCAATCGGTCGACGTCACCGGCGTCGAAGCGACCGACAACCCGCTGAAGGACGTCAACGTCACCCGCCCGGACGAGCGGACGCCGTGCCTGACGCAGGCCGAGGCGCTGGCCGAGGCGCCCGAAGCCGTTGACGGCCGCTTCGCCGTGCCGCAGATTCTGGGGGACGCCGAGTGACCGATATCGTCCGCTCCGACGCCGCGACGCTGGCCGCCCAGGTCGCCGCCGGGGAGCTGTCGTCCACCGAGATCACCCGGGCCTGCCTGGACCAGATCGAGGCGACCGACGACCGGTACCACGCGTTTTTGCACGTCGCGGCCGACGAGGCGCTGGCCGCCGCGGCCGCCGTGGACGACGCGGTGGCCGCCGGCAAGCCGCTGCCGTCGGCGCTGGCCGGGGTGCCGCTGGCGCTCAAGGACGTGTTCACCACGGTCGACATGCCCACCACCTGCGGCTCCAAGATCCTGGAGGGCTGGCGTTCCCCCTACGACGCGACCGTCACCGCGCGGTTGCGCGCGGCCGGCATCCCGATCCTGGGCAAGACCAACATGGACGAGTTCGCGATGGGCTCGTCGACGGAGAACTCCGCCTACGGCCCCACCCGCAACCCTTGGAACCTGGACCGGGTGCCCGGAGGTTCCGGCGGCGGCAGCGCGGCCGCGCTGGCCGCGTTCCAGGCCCCGCTGGCCATCGGGTCCGACACCGGGGGCTCCATCCGCCAGCCGGCCGCGCTGACCGCGACCGTCGGCGTCAAACCCACCTATGGCACGGTGTCGCGCTACGGGCTGATCGCCTGCGCGTCGTCGCTGGATCAGGGCGGCCCGTGCGCGCGCACGGTGCTGGACACCGCCCTGCTGCACCAGGTGATCGCCGGGCACGACGTCCGCGACTCGACGTCCGTCGACGCCGAGGTGCCCGACGTCGTCGGCGCCGCCCGGGCCGGCGCGGGCGGTGATCTGCGCGGCGTGCGCGTCGGCGTCGTTCGGCAGCTGCGCGGCGAGGGCTACCAGGTGGGCGTCCTGACCTCGTTCGAGGCCGCCGTCGAGCAGCTGACCGAGCTGGGCGCCGAAGTCAGCGAAGTCGACTGCCCGCACTTCGATCACGCGCTGGCCGCCTACTACCTGATCCTGCCGTCCGAGGTGTCCAGCAACCTGGCCCGCTTCGACGCGATGCGCTACGGCCTGCGGGTCGGCGACGACGGCACGCATTCCGCCGAGGAGGTGATGGCGCTGACCCGCGCGGCCGGGTTCGGCCCGGAGGTCAAGCGGCGCATCATGATCGGCACCTACGCGCTGTCCGCCGGCTATTACGACGCGTACTACAACCAGGCGCAGAAGGTCCGCACGCTGATCGCGCGCGACCTCGACCGGGCGTACGAATCCGTCGACGTGGTGGTGTCGCCGGCGACTCCGACCACGGCGTTCCCGTTGGGGGAGAAGGTCGACGATCCGCTGGCGATGTATCTGTTCGACCTGTGCACCCTGCCGCTGAACCTGGCCGGCCACTGCGGCATGTCGGTGCCGTCCGGGCTGTCCCCGGACGACGGCCTGCCGGTCGGGCTGCAGATCATGGCCCCCGCGTTGGCCGACGACCGCCTCTACCGGGTGGGCGCCGCCTACGAGGCGGCCCGCGGGGCGCTGCCGAGCCCGGCCACCGTTTAGCGGCAATTTGCGCCAGGTCGCGCCATCCGGGGCCCGTGCGGGCAAGATGAACAGATGCGGATCGGAATTCTCACCGGGGGCGGCGACTGTCCCGGGCTCAACGCCGTCATCCGGGCGGTGGTGCGCACCTGCGACTCGCGATACGGGTCTTCGGTGGTCGGATTCCAGGACGGGTGGCGCGGGCTGCTGGAGAACCGGCGCATCCAGCTGCAAAACGACGACCGCAACGACCGCCTGCTCGCCAAGGGCGGAACGATGCTGGGCACCGCCCGCGTGCACCCCGACAAACTTCGGGCCGGGCTGAACCAGATCAAGCAGACCCTGGACGACAACGGCATCGACGTGCTGATCCCGATCGGCGGCGAGGGCACCCTGACCGCGGCGCACTGGCTGTCCGAGGAGAACGTTCCCGTCGTCGGCGTGCCGAAGACCATCGACAACGACATCGATTGCACCGACGTGACTTTCGGGCACGACACCGCGCTGACGGTGGCCACCGACGCCATCGATCGGTTGCACTCGACCGCCGAATCCCACCAGCGAGTGATGCTGGTGGAGGTGATGGGCCGCCACGCGGGATGGATCGCGTTGAACGCCGGGCTGGCGTCCGGCGCGCACATGACGCTGATCCCCGAACAGCCCTTCGACGTCGAGGACGTGTGCCGGCTCGTCAAACGCCGCTTCCAGCGCGGGGATTCGCACTTCATCTGCGTGGTCGCGGAGGGCGCCAAGCCGATCGCCGACTCGATCACGTTGCGCGAGGGCGGGATTGACGAGTTCGGCCACGAGCGGTTCACCGGCGTCGCCGCGCAGCTCGGCGCCGAGGTGGAGAAGCGGATCAACAAGGAGGTCCGGGTGACCGTGCTGGGCCACGTGCAGCGCGGCGGCACCCCGACCGCGTACGACCGGGTGCTGGCGACGCGCTTCGGCGTCAACGCCGCCGACGCCGCGCACGCGGGCGAGTACGGGCAGATGGTCTCGCTGCGCGGCCAGGACATCGGCCGGGTGTCGCTGGCCGACGCCACCCGCCAACTCAAGCTGGTCCCCGAGAGCCGCTACGACGACGCGGCGGCCTTCTTCGGCTAAGCGGTGGCGAACAGCCGGTGGCACCGAATTGACGGCCGGCTGAATTTGCCGCCGCATCCGGCAGCTCACGCCTGGTCGCCGCGATTTTCGTGGTTTTCCGCCAGCTCGAAGCGGTTATACCGTCTGCTATGAGCAACCGCGGTTCGATTCGCGGAGCCGTTCAAGGGTCGGGCCCGCGAGACCATCAGCGGCCGCCGCCGCGCGGGCGAGATGACGCCAATTGGACTTCTGCCACGGTGCCCCGACCGCCACAGCCCCCGCCGACGGCGCCGGCACCGGCGCGGCGGGTCCCCCCGCGGTCGCGCCCGGAGCTGACCGTCGGCGGGACGGCCCTCGACAGCCTCGAGCCGCAAGACACCGAGGACTCCGCCGGGTTCGACTGGCGAGACCTGGTCCGGCGCCTCACCGGAATCGACCTCGGCCGGGGCAAAGGTTCGGCATACGAGCAGGAGCTACGGGAGCGCATCCGCGCTCCGCTGGGCGGCGCGTTCCCCATCGCGGTGCTCAACCTCAAGGGCGGTGTCGGCAAGACCGTCGTCGTTGAGGCACTGGGCTCCACCTTCGCCGCCGTCCGCGACGACAAGGTGATCGCCGTGGACATCGACGCCGGCGACTTGGCCGAGCGCCACGGCCGCCGCAACCCGCTGAGCATGGCCGATCTATTGCGGGACGGCGCGGCCACCCACTATTCGGATGTGCGGGCGCACACCTACATGAACAGCTTCGGGCTGGAGGTGCTCGGGCTACCGGACTACGCGCGCACCGATTGGCGGCTGGAGCGCCACGACGTGGTCAGGACTTTTTCGATTCTGCGCAAGCACTATTCGGTGGTGTTGGTGGACTGTGTCAAGCCGGTCAATTCGGCCGTGATGGACGCCGTGCTGCCGGCGTCGTGCGCCCTGGTGGTGGTCACCAGCACCTCCATCGATGCGATACGCAAGACCAGGACCACCCTGGACCTGTTGCGCAACAAGGGATATCAGCGCTTGATGGCGCGGACCGTGCTGGCGATCAACCATGTCGAGGCGGGCAAGGTCGCCGTGGTCGCCGCCAAGGAGCTCGACGCGTTGTCCGCCCGCGTGGCCGCCACCGTCGTGCTGCCGTTCGATCGGCACGTGCATGACGGCAAGGAGATCGGCCTGGACCGGCTCAGCAGGGAAAGCCGGCGCAGCTACCTGGAGATGGCCGCCGCGTTGGCCGACATGTTTCCCGGCGCGGGCATGGAGCAAGGGCTCCGGCTCGGGGCAAGCCGAAGGCCGCCCGGGTCCTAGCTGTGCCGATGGGTGGTGACCCGCCGCGCTCGCGATCACCACTACGATCGACGGCATGAGTGTTGCCGCCGGTCCCGAGCTGCTGGATTACGACGAGGTCGTCGCGCGTTTCGACCCAGTGCTCGGCCTCGAGGTGCACGTCGAGCTGTCCACCGCGACCAAGATGTTCTGCGGCTGTTCCACCACATTCGGCGCCGAACCCAACACCCAGGTGTGCCCGGTGTGCCTCGGATTGCCCGGCTCGCTGCCCGTGCTCAACCAGGCCGCGGTGGAGTCGGCGATCCGGATCGGGCTGGCGCTGAATTGCGAGATCGTGCCCTGGTGTCGCTTCGCCCGGAAGAACTACTTCTACCCGGACATGCCCAAGAACTACCAAATTTCGCAGTACGACGAGCCGATCGCGATCAACGGCTACCTGGAGGCGCCGCTGGAAGACGGCTCCACCTGGCGGGTGGAGATCGAGCGCGCCCACATGGAGGAAGACACCGGCAAGCTCACCCACATCGGCAGCGAGACCGGCCGCATCCACGGCGCGACGACGTCGCTGATCGACTACAACCGGGCCGGCGTGCCGCTGATCGAAATCGTCACCAAGCCGATCGTGGGGGCGGGCGCCAGCGCCCCGCAGATCGCCCGGTCCTACGTCACCGCGCTGCGAGACCTGTTGCGCGCCTTGGGCGTATCCGACGTACGGATGGATCAGGGTTCGATGCGTTGCGACGCCAACGTGTCGCTGAAACCGACGGGGGCGACCGAGTTCGGGACCCGGACCGAGACGAAGAACGTCAACTCGCTGCGCAGCGTCGAGGTCGCCGTGCGGTACGAAATGCAGCGCCAGGGCGCCATCCTCGTGTCCGGCGGGCGGATCACGCAGGAAACCAGGCACTTTCACGAGTCCGGGTACACCAGCCCCGGTCGCACCAAGGAAACCGCCGAGGACTACCGCTACTTCCCGGAACCCGACCTCGAGCCGGTCGCGCCCAGCCGCGAGTTGGTCGAGCAGCTGCGGCAGACCATCCCCGAGTTACCATGGTTGAGCCGCAAGCGAATTCAGCAGGAGTGGGGCGTTTCCGACGAGGTCATGCGGGATCTGGTCAACGCCGGCGCCGTCGAACTGGTCACCGAGACCGTCAAGCACGGGGCGTCGAGCGAGCAGGCCCGCGCCTGGTGGGGAAACTTCCTGGTGCAGAAGGCCAATGAGGCCAATATCGAGTTGGACGAGTTGGCCATCACGCCCGCTCAGGTCGCCGCGGTGATCGCGCTGGTCGACGAGGGCAAGCTGTCCAACAAGCTGGCCCGCCAGGTCGTCGAGGGCGTGCTGGCCGGGGAGGGTGAACCGGAGCAGGTGATGACCGCCCGCGGCCTGGCGCTGGTGCGTGACGACTCGGTGACGCAGGCCGCCGTCGACGAAGCGCTGGCCGCCAATCCGGATGTCGCCGAGAAGATTCGCGGCGGCAAGGTGGCCGCGGCCGGTGCGATCGTCGGCGCGGTGATGAAGGCCACTCGCGGACAGGCCGACGCGGCCCGGGTCCGCGAGCTCGTGCTGGCCGCCTGCGGTCAGGGCTGACCGGGACGGTCGCGCCGGTGTTCGACGACCTGATGGCCATGCTGGACGGCCCGGTGTTCGTCGTGACCACCCAGGCCGACACTCAGCCATCGGGTTGCCTGATCAGCTTCGCCACCCAAACCAGCGTGCAGCCACCGAGCTTCATGGTCGTGCTGCCGCGCAGCAGCGCAGCCTGCGACGCGGCGCGCAATTCCGAGCATCTGGCGGTGCACGTGCTGGCGCAGCACCAGGTCGCCCTGGCGGAGCTTTTCGACGGCGAAACCGACGACCAGGCCGACAGATTCGGTCGCTGCTCGTGGCGCGTCGGGCCGCACGGGATGCCCATCCTCGACGAGGCGATCGCCTGGTTCGTCGGCAGAACCGCGCATTGGATCGATATCGGGGATCACGTCGCCTTCATCGTGGAACCCGTCGCCGGATGGGTCCCCGATTCCGACGAGGACGTGCTCTACCTTTCCGATCTCGACGAGATGGAGCCGGGCCAGGTCGCGCCGGAGCGGTTCGTCCTGCACAAGCCGGCCGCCGAGCCGCGCAAATACGGCCTGAGGTTCACCCTGGAGGGGCCCGTTTAAGTCTTGTCGTCGTTGTTGCGCGGGAAGCCGCCGCCCTGCGGGAACAACGGGAACACCACGTCATCGAGCTTCTCGGCGTCCCCGGCGGTCTTGTTAACCGTTGCGCCCCAGACGTTTCCGTCCGGCGACATCCGCAGCGCCCACGCGTGCGCGTGGGTGTCCTTACGGACGACGTCGGGTTCGCCGGTGACCGCGCCGGTCTTCGGCGCGAGCCGCACCGCCACGGTCAGCTTGGTGTTTATCAGGTTCACCAGCACGGTCCCGTCCATCGCCGCGCAGCCCGCGACGCCGGGCTTGTCCGGCCACGTCCACACGGTGGAGACCTCGGAGGTTTTGGTGATGCGCTGCAGGCGGTCGGCGGTCGGGGTGCGGTCGGCAACGTACAGCGAGCCGTCGACGGGGTCGATGCACATGCCGCCGCCGGAGCCCACGCCGGACAGCGCGGTCGTCGGCGGGGCCTGGCCGATGGTGGTCGGCTGCTCGATGCGCAGCACCTTGCCGGCCAGCGACTTGGGGTCGGCGGCCATCGCCGGGTTGCCCGCGTCGCCGGTCATCACGACCAGCGTGGTCGGGCTGGTGAAGATCAGCGCGCCGGTGTTGCCGGTGGCGCCCTTGGGGATCCCGGTCAGGATGTCCTTCGGGATGTCGCCGTCGGCCACGCGGATGACCCTGTTGTCGGTCGGCGTGCTGATGTAGGCGTACATCAGGCGGTCCTGCTGATAGGTGGGCGACAGCACGATGTCCATCAGCCCGCCGTCACCGGACGGGTCGACGGGAATGACCACCTTCACCTTCGGCTCGGCGTTGACCGAGATGTCCTTGACGGCGCCGGTGGTGCGCTCGGCGACCAGCGCGGTTTTGCTGTCGGGGCCCATGATCAGGCCGCTGGTGCTCTCCAGGCAGCCCTGCATGACTCCCGGCGCCGGGCACACTTTCGGGAAGGGCGTCGGCGGCAGCGGCGGCGGCGGGGGAGGCGTCGAGCTGGGCTGGGGCTTGAGTTCGGGGGCGGTCGTGAAGGGCTGCGATTGGGCGTCGTTGAACCGCGCGCACCCGCTCGCGACCAGCACGACCGCGGACAGCGCGGCCAGACCGCCGCGAACCGAGCCCCGTATCCGCATGACCGACAGGCTACGGACTGGGCGGGCACCGCCGCCACACGCCTGCCGGGGTTCGGCCACGCAAGTTGTGCCGGTGGGGCGCCGATTTAACGCTTTTTGGCCCTGCAGAGGGGCGGAAAAGGCGATTTGGGGCCAATCCGGGGCGTTTTGGCGGACTAACCGGCGAAAGCGCCGCTCAAATCCCCGATTCAGGCGCGTTTGCCTTTACCCTGACACCCGTGACCAGTCAATCGAATGACGCACATTGGAGCCGTCCCGGCGAATCGTCGGAGCCGGGCCCGGGGCGCCCCGCCTCGGCGCGCTTGGTCGACCCCGAGGATGACCTGACGCCGGTCGGGTACCCGGGCGACTTCGGAAACACCACCGTCATCCCCTACGTCGACCCCGCTGCGGCGGGTAGCCCTGGGGCCGGCGGATACCACCTCCTCGACCAGCAGGAGCCCCTGCCGTACGTGCAGCCGGCGTCGACGGCGCAGCCGATGCCGATCTCCGCGACCGAGCCGGCCCAGATCGACGGGGACACGGACGACGAGCGTCACCGCGAGATCGGCAAGCGCGGCACCCAGAACCTGGGTTTGCTGGTGCTGCGGGTCGGGCTTGGCGTGGTGTTGGGGGCCCACGGGTTGCAGAAGCTGTTCGGCTGGTGGGGCGGCGGCGGCCTGAGCGGCCTGAAGAATTCGCTGTCCGACGTCGGCTACCACCACGCCGACATCCTCGCCTACGTCAGCGCAGGCGGCGAGATCGTCGCGGCGGTGCTGCTGATCTTGGGCCTGTTCACCCCGGTGGCCGCGGCGGGCGCACTGGCGTTCCTGATCAACGAACTGCTGGCCACCGTGTCGGGCGGCGCGCGCTCGCACGCCTTCGCCTACTTCCTGCCGCAGGGGCACGAATACCAGATCACCCTGATCGTCCTGGCCGTTGCGGTGATCCTGTGCGGACCGGGCCGCTACGGCCTGGACGCCGGCCGGGGTTGGGCCCACCGCCCCTTCATCGGGTCGTTCGTCGCCCTGCTGGCCGGCATCGCCGCCGGCGTCGCGGTCTGGGTCACGCTCAACGGGGTCAACCCGATCGGCTGACCCTCATCGGTAGGGGTTGGGCACCCGTCCCGCGCTGACCTCGGTCAGCTGCGGCAGCGTGGCGAAGGTAACCGCGGGCAGGCGCAGCTCCGCACCGCTTTTCAGGAGGGCGCGCGCCCAGGAACCGCGGTGAAAGCGCAGCCCGTCGATCTCTTCCCAGCGCACCGTCCTGCTCCCCAGCAGGGTCCGAACGGTCAGGCCCCGCTCGTCGGCGACCGTGCGCAGCCGGATGATCAACGCGGACAACGCCACCGGGATGAGCAGCAGCGGCGCGGATACCGGCCAGGCCAGCACCGGTATCAGCAAGCCGAGGGTGAAGAACCCGACGGCGAAGTGCGCCATCGGCGACACCTTGATCACCACGGGGGAATCGGTAGCCACTCGAACATCATTTCACCGTGCGCCGGCGTTCCCGCCGCCCGCTGCCGAGTGTGAACAGGCGGCGACGGTCCTCGGCGTGTCGCCGCCAGGAATGCACACGGGAAAGCCGTGGCTGCACACCCGACCCGGATTTGACTGTTGAGCTGTGCGAAGGCTACCGTCGGACGTTATGGAAACCGCCGGAAAGCCCGGGATGCTCGTAGTACTTAGTCAGCGCGTTGGTGCCTGACTGAGCCCTTCAGCATTTGAAGCGATCCAGCACCAACGCGCAACCCTCGTTCAGCCGATGAGCTGACGGGGGTTTTTTCTTGCGCAGCAACGAAACTTCGAATAGTGAATAGGACCCCAGGACAGTGAGCGCTCCCACCAGGCCACCCGCCACGCAGGCGCAGGATCCGGCCAGCGTCGCCACGGACGCCGTTAAACCCACCGCAAAGACGCCGGCCGCTCAACCGAAACGCGTTGGCCCGGAACAACTTACCGGTGCCCAGTCGGTGATCCGGTCGCTGGAGGAACTCGACGTCGAGGTCATCTTCGGGATACCCGGCGGTGCCGTGCTGCCGGTCTACGATCCGCTGTTCGACTCGAAAAAGCTGCGCCACGTGCTGGTTCGGCACGAGCAGGGCGCCGGCCATGCCGCCAGCGGCTACGCGCACGCCACCGGCAAGGTCGGCGTCATGATGGCGACCTCGGGTCCCGGCGCCACCAACCTGGTCACCCCGCTGGCCGATGCCCAGATGGACTCGATCCCCGTCGTCGCCATCACGGGGCAGGTCGGGCGTGGGTTGATCGGGACGGACGCCTTCCAGGAGGCCGACATCTCGGGCATCACGATGCCGATCACCAAGCACAATTTCCTGGTCCGCTCCGGCGACGAGATCCCCCGGGTGCTGGCCGAGGCCTTCCACATCGCCCGCTCGGGACGTCCGGGCGCCGTGCTCGTCGACATCCCCAAGGACGTGCTGCAGGGTCAGTGCACGTTCAGCTGGCCCCCGCGGATGGACCTGCCCGGCTACAAGCCGAACACCAAGCCGCACAACCGGCAGGTCCGGGAGGCCGCCAAGCTGATCGCGGCCGCGCGCAAACCGGTGCTGTACGTGGGCGGCGGGGTCATCCGCGGCGAGGCGACCGAGCAGCTGCGCGAGCTGGCCGAGCTGACCGGCATCCCGCTGGTCACCACGCTGATGGCGCGCGGCGCCTTCCCCGACAGCCATCCGCAGAACCTGGGCATGCCCGGCATGCACGGCACCGTGGCCGCGGTGGCGGCGCTGCAGCGCAGCGACCTGCTGATCGCGCTGGGCACCCGGTTCGACGACCGGGTGACCGGCAAGCTGGACTCCTTCGCCCCCGAGGCCAAGGTCATCCACGCCGACATCGACCCCGCCGAGATCGGCAAGAACCGGCACGCGGATGTGCCGATCGTCGGCGACGTGAAGGCCGTCATCACCGACCTCATCGCGATGCTGCAGCACCACGACGTCCCCGGCAACATCGAGATGACCGAGTGGTGGGCGTATCTGCACAGCGTCCAGTCCACCTACCCGCTGAGCTACGGCCCGCAGAGTGACGGCAGCCTGAGCCCGGAGTACGTGATCGAGAAGCTGGGCGAGATCGCCGGCCCGGACGCGGTGTACGTCGCGGGCGTCGGCCAGCACCAGATGTGGGCCGCGCAGTTCATCTCGTATGAAAACCCGCGCACCTGGCTCAATTCCGGCGGACTGGGCACCATGGGCTTCGCCATCCCGGCGGCCATGGGCGCCAAGATCGCCCGCCCGGACGCGGAGGTCTGGGCGATCGACGGCGACGGCTGCTTCCAGATGACGAACCAGGAGCTGGCCACCTGCGCCATCGAGGGCGCGCCGATCAAGGTGGCGCTGATCAACAACGGCAACCTCGGCATGGTGCGCCAGTGGCAGACGCTGTTCTACCAGGAGCGCTACTCGCAGACCGACCTGGCCACGCACTCGCACCGGATCCCCGACTTCGTGAAGCTGGCCGAGGCGCTGGGCTGCGTCGGATTGCGTTGCGAGCGTGAGGAAGACGTCGTCGACGTGATCAACCAGGCGCGGGCGATCAACGACCGCCCGGTGGTGATCGACTTCATCGTCGGCGCCGACGCGCAGGTGTGGCCGATGGTCGCCGCCGGCACCAGCAACGACGAGATCCAGGCCGCCCGCGGGATCCGCCCGTTGTTCGACGACGAAAGCGAAGGGCACGCCTGATGCAGACGCACACGCTGTCGGTGTTGGTGGAGGACAAGCCCGGTGTGCTCGCCCGCGTGGCGGCGCTGTTCTCGCGGCGCGGCTTCAACATCGAGTCGCTGGCCGTCGGCGCGACCGAGCAGAAGGACATGTCGCGGATGACCATCGTGGTCTCCGCCGAGGAGACCCCGCTCGAGCAGATCACCAAGCAGCTCAACAAGCTGATCAACGTGATCAAGATCATCGAGCAGGACGACGACAACTCGGTGTCCCGGGAGTTGTCGCTGATCAAGGTGCGGGCCGACGCCGGCACCCGTAGCCAGGTCATCGAGGCGGTGAACCTGTTCCGCGCCAAGGTGATTGACGTGTCACCGGAATCGCTGACCATCGAGGCCACCGGTGACCGCGGCAAGATCGAGGCGTTCCTGCGCGTGTTGGAGCCCTTCGGGATTCGCGAAATCGCCCAATCCGGAATGGTGTCGCTATCCCGCGGTCCGCGCGGTATCGGCACGGCCAAATAGCAAACAAGGAGAAAGTTCACCGTGGCATTAGAGATGTTCTACGACGACGACGCAGACCTGACGATCGTCCAGGGCCGCAAGGTCGGCGTCATCGGGTACGGCAGCCAGGGGCACGCGCACTCGTTGAGCCTGCGCGACTCGGGCGTGCAGGTGCGCGTCGGGCTCAAGGAGGGTTCGAAGTCCCGGGCCAAGGTTGAAGAGCAGGGCCTGGACGTCGACACCCCCGCCGAGGTCGCCAAGTGGGCCGACGTCATCATGCTGCTGGCCCCCGACACCGCGCAGGCCGACATCTTCAAGAACGAGATCGAGCCGAACCTGAAGGCCGGCGACGCTTTGTTTTTCGGGCACGGGCTCAACATCCACTTCGACCTGATCAAGCCGCCCGCCGACGTGACCGTCGCGATGGTTGCCCCTAAGGGCCCCGGCCACCTGGTGCGCCGCCAGTTCGTCGACGGCAAGGGCGTGCCCTGCCTGATCGCCGTCGACCAGGACCCGACCGGCCAGGGCGAGGCGCTGGCCCTGTCGTACGCCAAGGCCATCGGCGGCACCCGGGCCGGCGTCATCAAGACGACCTTCAAGGACGAGACCGAGACCGACCTGTTCGGTGAGCAGGCCGTGTTGTGCGGTGGCACAGAGGAATTGGTGAAGGCCGGCTTCGACGTGATGGTCGAGGCGGGCTACCCGCCGGAGATGGCGTACTTCGAGGTGCTGCACGAGCTCAAGCTGATCGTCGACCTGATGTACGAGGGCGGCATCGCCCGGATGAACTACTCGGTGTCCGACACCGCGGAGTTCGGCGGCTACCTGTCCGGCCCGCGGGTCATCGACGCCGGCACCCGCGACCGGATGCGCGACATCCTGCGCGAGATTCAGGACGGCACCTTCGTCAAGAAGCTCGTCGCCAACATCGAGGGCGGCAACAAGCAGCTCGAGCAGTTGCGCAAGGAGAACGCCGAGCACCCCATCGAGGTCACCGGCAAGAAGCTGCGCGACCTGATGAGCTGGGTCGACCGCCCGATCACCGAGACGGCGTAACTTTCTGGCCGAGCAGACGTAAAAGCCCCGAATTCGTCGGCGTGTCGGGGGCTTTTGCGTCTGCTCGCGCTAGGAGGTGAGCCGGTCGGCGACGGTAACCACGCGGCGCGCCAAGTGGTCCAGGGCGTTGTTCGTGGGCTCGTCGAATTCGTTGATGTTGTCGTGCGTGGACACCAGGCTCACCCCGTACGGGTTGCCGTCGACGAACTTGACCGGATCGGTGTAGCCCGGCGGCACGATGATGCCCCCGAAATGCATCAGCGTGTAGTAGAGCGCGACGAGCGTGGTCTCCTGGCCGCCGTGCAGCGTGTTGGACGACGTGAAGGCCGCGTAGACCTTGTCGGCGAGCTTGCCTTCGGCCCACAGCCCGCCCAGCGAGTCCAGGAACGCCCGCAATTGCGCGGCGGGCGAACCGAACCGGGTCGGCGAGCCGAAGATCACCGCGTCGGCCCAGACGATGTCGTCGCCGGTGGCGGCCGGAAGGTCCTTGGTCGCTTGGTAATTCGCGGTCCAGGCCGGGTTGTGCGCGAACGATTCCGGGTCGTGCGTCTCGGCGACGTGCCGCAGGCGCACCTCGGCGCCCGCCGACTCCGCGGCCGCGGCGACACGTTTGGCCATCGCGGTGCCGTGACCGGTGGCCGAGTAGTAGATGATCGCAAGTTTGGTCACGGTGCCAGCTTAGGCATGCCCAGGCCGAATTCACGGCGCAACAAGGTGCGTGCTGCGTAGTAGCCGGACATGCCGTGCACCCCGCCGCCGGGCGGGGTGGCGGCCGAGCACAGATACACCTTCGGAATCGGTGTGCTCCAAGGGTTTAGCCGCGGCGTCGGCCCGGCGATCGCGCGCCAGGCGGAATTGCCGCCCATCCCGATGTCGCCGCCGACATAGTTGGCGTTGTGGTCGGCCATCCGGGCGGCGGGCACGGCGCGGGCCGCCACCACGATGTCGCGGAAGCCGGGCGCGAACCGCTCGACGATCTCGGTGACGGCCTCGGTCGCGTCGACGGTCGAGCCCGACGGCACGTGGGCGTAGGTCCAGAACGGGCGGCGGCCCACGATGTCGATGCGGCCGGGGTCCGCGATGTGCGGCGACGCGGCCAGGACCATCGGCCACTGCGCGTGACGCCCGGCGGCGATGTCGGCCTCGGCTCGCGCCATCTGCTCGCGGGTGCCGCCCAGGTGCAGCGTCGGCGCCCGCCCCAGCCGCGCGTCGGTCCACGGGATGTCCTCGCTGAGCACGAAGTCGACCTTGGCGACGCCGGGGCCAAAGGTGTAGCGGCGCAACGCCTTCGCGTAGCGCTCGGGAAGCGCGTCCCCGTAGATGCGCAGCAGCGCCGTCGGCGCGGTGTCGAACGCGACGACCCCGCCGGGCGGCCGCGTGACCTCGGTGCCGGCCATGAGCTCGCCGCCGTGCGCGCGCAGGTCGGCGATCAGCGCGTCCGTGATCGCCTGGCTTCCACCCACCGGGATCGGCCAGCCGACCGAATGCGCGAGGGTGGCCAGCATCAACCCGGCCCCAGCGGCCGTCAACGACGGCATCCGCGAAATCACGTGCGCGGCAACGCCTGTGAACAGGGCGCGTGCGTCCTCTCCGGTCAGGAAGCCCAGCAGCGACCCCCAGGCGGGCGTGCCCTGCGCCAGCATCCGAACGCCGAGTTGCAGGGCGGACGGCAGCGACCCGGGCAGCGATCGTTTGTCGCCGAGCAGCAACCCCACGACCGCGTCGGAATGCTCGACCAGCGGGCCGAGCAGGCGTCGCCACGACGCGCCGTGCTCCAGTTCCGCGCAGGTGCGCTCGAGATCCCGGTAGGCGATCACCGCCGGGCGGCCCGGCAGCGGGTTGGCGTAGGAAATCTCCGGGACCGCCAGTTGCACGCCGCGCGCGGGCAGGTCGAACGCCGTGAAGAACGGCGACGCCAGCGCCAGCGGGTGAACCGCCGAGCACACGTCGTGTAAGACTCCCGGAGAATCTGGGTCGGGCGCGGTGCGCGCGCCGCCGCCGAAGGTCGGCTGGGCCTCGATGACCTGGACTTTCAGCCCCGCACGGGCGCAGATGACGGCCGTAGTGAGCCCGTTGGGTCCGCTGCCGATGACGGTGACGTCCACGCGTCAATTACAGCCGATAGGCTGTCCGGGTGAATCTGCCTGTTGTACTTATTGCCGACAAACTCGCCGAATCAACCGTCGCCGCGCTGGGGGACCAGGTCGAGGTGCGCTGGGTGGATGGCCCGGACCGGCCCAAGCTGCTGGCCGCCGTCCCTGAGGCGGACGCGCTGCTGGTGCGGTCGGCCACCACCGTCGACGCCGAGGTGCTGGCGGCCGCCCCCAAGCTGAAGATCGTGGCCCGGGCCGGGGTCGGCCTGGACAACGTCGACGTCGACGCCGCGACCGCGCGCGGGGTGCTGGTCGTGAACGCCCCCACGTCGAACATCCACAGCGCCGCCGAACACGCGATGGCGCTGCTGCTGGCCGCGGCCCGCCAGATCGCGGCGGCCGACGCCACGCTGCGGGAGCACACCTGGAAGCGGTCGAAGTTCTCCGGCACCGAAATCTTCGGCAAGACCGTCGGTGTCGTCGGGCTGGGCCGCATCGGCCAGCTGTTCGCGCAACGGATCGCGGCCTTCGGCACCCACGTCGTCGCCTACGACCCGTACCTGGCGCCGGCCCGCGCCGCGCAGCTCGGCATCGAGCTGCTGTCCCTGGACGACCTGCTGGCCCGCGCCGACTTCATCTCGGTGCACCTGCCGAAGACCCCGGAGACGGCCGGCCTGATAGACAAGGAGGCGCTGGCGAAGACCAAGCCCGGCGTCATCATCGTCAACGCCGCGCGCGGCGGCCTGGTCGACGAGGCGGCGCTGGCCGACGCGATCAACAGCGGGCACGTCCGCGCCGCCGGCCTCGACGTCTTCTCCACCGAACCGTGCACGGACAGCCCGCTTTTCGAGCTGCCGCAGGTGGTGGTGACGCCGCACCTGGGGGCCTCCACCGCCGAGGCGCAGGACCGGGCCGGCACCGACGTCGCCGCAAGCGTGCGGTTGGCGCTGGCGGGGGAGTTCGTTCCCGACGCCGTCAACGTCGGCGGCGGCGTGGTCAGCGAGGAGGTGTCGCCCTGGCTGGACCTGGTGCGCAAGCTCGGGGTGCTGGCGGCCGCGCTGTCCGGCGAGGTGCCGGTGTCGTTGTCGGTGCAGGTGCGCGGCGAGCTCGCCTCGGAAGATGTTGAGGTGCTTAAGCTTTCGGCGCTGCGCGGGCTGTTCTCGGCGGTCATCGACGAACCGGTGACGTTCGTCAACGCGCCGGCGCTGGCCGCCGAGCGGGGCGTCTCCGCCGAGATCACCACCGCATCCGAAAGCCCCAACCACCGCAGCGTCGTCGACGTGCGGGCCGTCGCCCACGACGGCTCGTGCGTGAATGTCGCGGGCACGCTGTCCGGGCCGCAGCTGGTGGAGAAGATCGTCCAGATCAACGGCCGCAACTTCGACCTGCGGGCCCAGGGCACCAACCTGGTGATCAACTACGCCGACCAGCCCGGGGCGTTGGGCAAGATCGGTACCCTGCTGGGCTCGGCCGGCGTGAACATCCAGGCGGCGCAGCTGTCCGAGGACGCCGAGGGGCCCGGCGCGACGGTCCTGCTGCGGCTGGACCAGGACGTGCCCAAGGACGTGCGGTCGGCGATCTCGGCCGCCGTCGGCGCCAACAAGCTGGAAGTGGTTGACCTGTCGTGAAGCTCGCTGTGATCGGCGGCGACGGGATCGGGCCGGAGGTGGTGGCCGAGGCCGTCAAGGTCCTCGACGCGGTCGTGCCGAACGTCGAAAAGACCAGCTACGACCTCGGCGCCCGTCGTTTCCACGCCACCGGCGAGCTGCTGCCGGACTCGGTGCTCGCCGAGTTGCGCGAGCACGACGCCATCCTGCTCGGGGCGGTCGGTGACCCGTCGGTGCCCAGCGGGGTCCTGGAGCGAGGTCTTTTGCTGCGCTTGCGCTTTGAGCTCGACCACCACGTCAACCTGCGACCGGGCCGGCTGTACAAGGGGGTCAGCAGTCCGCTCGCGGGAAACCCCGAGATCGACTTCGTGGTGGTGCGCGAGGGCACCGAGGGCCCCTACACCGGCAACGGCGGCGCGATCCGCGCCGGGACACCCAACGAAGTCGCCACCGAGGTCAGCGTGAATACCGCGTTCGGCGTGCGGCGCGTGGTGCGCTACGCGTTCGAGAAGGCCCGGCTGCGCCGCAACCACCTGACGCTGGTGCACAAGAACAACGTGCTGACGTTCGCGGGGAAGCTGTGGACGCGCGTCGTCGCCGAGGTCGGCGTGGAATATCCCGACGTCGAGGTCGCCTACCAACACGTCGACGCCGCCACCATCTTCATGGTCACCGACCCCGGGCGGTTCGACGTGATCGTCACCGACAACCTCTTCGGCGACATCATCACGGACCTGTCCGCGGCGGTGTGCGGCGGAATCGGCTTGGCCGCCAGCGGAAATATCGACGCCACCCGGGCCAATCCGTCGATGTTCGAGCCGGTGCACGGCAGCGCCCCCGACATCGCCGGTCAGGGCATCGCGGACCCGACCGCGGCGATCATGTCGGTGGCGCTGCTGCTTTCCCATCTCGGCGAGGACGCGGCGGCTGCTCGGGTGGATGGAGCCGTCGAGACCTATCTGGCAACTCGTGGGAGCGAACGGCGCGCCACCACCGAAGTCGGCGAACGGATCGCAGCCGCGCTCTAGTTTCCAGGCCGGGCGGCAGCAGCCGGATCGGCACCAAGGGCACCGCCGCCAGCGGGAACAGTCCGCAGAGCAGCCACGCCGACGGGTATCTCGCCGCGCCGATCAGCACGCCGAACAGCGGGGGACCGACGGCCGCCATCACGCGCTGGGTGGTGTTCTGGATGCCCAGGGCGCGCCCGCTCCAGAATGGCCCGGCGAACTCGGTGATCGCGGTCGCCTCCAGGCCGTTGTCGAGCACGGCGAACACCGAGACGGCGACCATCAGCGGGATGTCGAACCGCGAGTCGAGCTGGTCGGAGAGTGCCAACAGAAACAGGGTCAACGCGGCGACGGCCGCGACGACGGCGACCGGTTGCATGCGCGAGCCGATGCGATCCGACCAGCGGCCCACCGCAACGCGGCCGACCGCGCCGAGCAGCTGCGACAGGGTGACCAGCCCGCCGGCCGCGGCGACCGACCACTGGTGGTGGTTCATCAGCCAGACCAGCATGAACGTGACGGTGACCGTTTGCGGCATCATCAGCAGGCCCGCGACGGCGTGGATTCGCCACAGCACCGACGACCCGCGGTACGGGCTGGCCAGCTCCGCCTTGGTCGCCGTCTCCCGGGGCTTGCGCACCGGGTCGACGATGCCGACCGCGCTCGCCAGCGCCGCCGCCGTGCACACCAGCGCCGGAAATATCAGCCCCGCATGCACGCCGCGCTCGGCCAGCTCGGGCATGACCAGCGCGCCCGCCGCGATGCCCAGCGGCTGCGCGGTCTGCCGGATGCCCATCGCGAGGCCGCGCTGCTGCGGGGGGAACCACGCGGACACCAGCCGGCCGCCGGCGGTGTTGCAACTCGCGGCGGCCATGCCGCCCAGGAACAGATAGACGGCGACCCACACCATCGAGTGCACCGACGCCGCGGCGTAGGCGGCGGCCGCGGTGAGCCCGGAGCCCAGCGTCAGCACCAGCCGCTCGCCGACGCGGTCCAGCACGTAGCCCCATGCGATGAGCGTGACCACCATGCCCCAGCTCGGCATCGACGAGAGCAGGCCGGCCTCGGCCAGCGGGGTGCCCCGCGTGGCTTCCAGCGACGGGATCAGGAAGGCGACGCCGTTGATGAATAGGAAGGAGCTGGTCGTCACGAACAGCGAGACGATCATGATCGACCATCGCTTGCCGGCGCCGACAGCGGCAGGGTGCCCCTTGGGCATCAGTCCATGCTTACACACGGCCGGCACCGGTTGCGGGAGCCGCTAGTAGCCATCACTAGGCTTCTGCGAATGCGCCTCGGTCGAATCGCCAGCCCGGACGGTGTCGCCTTCGTCAGCATCGAGGGCGAACTCGACGATCCCGCCGCACTGACCGCCCGGGAGATCGCCGAGCACCCGTTCGGCACCCCGACCTTCACCGGACGATCGTGGCCGTTGGCCGACGTCCGGCTGCTGGCGCCGATGCTGGCCGGCAAGGTCGTCTGCGTCGGCAAGAACTACGCCGATCACATCGCGGAGATGAGTAGCTTCGCGACGGGCCCGGCGGCCGCGGACCCGATCATCTTCCTCAAGCCCAACACCGCGATCATCGGGCCCAACGTGCCGATTCGGCTGCCCGCCAACGCATCACCGGTGCACTTCGAGGGTGAGCTGGCGGCGGTCATCGGCCGGCCGTGCAAGGACGTTTTGGCCGCCCAGGCCGCCGAGAACATCCTCGGCTACACCATCGCCAACGACGTGTCGGCGCGCGACCAACAGAAGGCCGACGGCCAATGGACCCGCGCCAAGGGCCATGACAGCTTCTGCCCCGTCGGGCCGTGGATCGTCACCGATGTCGACCCGGCGGACCTCGAACTGCGCACCGAGGTCAACGGTGAGGTGAAGCAACACAGCCGCACCTCGCTGATGATCCACGACGTCGGCGCCATCGTGGAGTGGATCTCGGCCGTGATGACGCTGCTGCCCGGCGATCTCATCCTCACCGGCACGCCGGCCGGCGTCGGGCCCATCGAGGACGGCGACACGGTCTCCATCACCGTCGAGGGAATCGGCACCCTCACCAATCCCGTTGTGCGCAAAGGAAAGTCGTGACAGTTCGAGTCCGGTTCTGCCCGTCGCCCACCGGCACCCCGCACGTCGGGATGGTGCGAACCGCGCTGTTCAACTGGGCCTACGCGCGACACACCGGCGGCACCTTCGTCTTTCGCATCGAGGACACCGACGCGGCGCGCGACAGCGAGGAAAGCTACCTCGCGCTGCTCGACGCGCTGCGCTGGCTAGGCCTCGACTGGGACGAGGGGCCGGAGGTCGGCGGGCCCTACGGACCGTACCGGCAGTCGCAGCGCGGCGAGATCTACCGCGACGTGGTGGCGCAGCTGCTCGAGGCCGGCGAGGCCTACTACGCCTTCTCGACGCCGGAGGAGGTCGAGGCGCGGCACATCGCCGCGGGCCGAAACCCCAAGCTGGGCTACGACAACTTCGACCGGCAGCTGACCGATTCGCAGCGCGCGGCGTTCCTCGCCGAGGGCCGCAAGCCGGTGGTGCGCCTGCGCATGCCCGACGACGATCTGAGTTGGGACGACCTGGTACACGGGACCACGACCTTCGCGGCGGGCAGCGTGCCCGATTTCGCGCTGACCCGCGCGAGCGGAGATCCCTTGTATACGTTGGTCAACCCGCTCGACGACGCGCTGATGAAGATCACCCACGTGCTGCGCGGCGAGGACCTGCTGTCGTCCACCCCGCGCCAGCTGGCGCTGTACGGGGCCCTGACGCGGATCGGTGTGGCCGAGCGCACACCGCAATTCGCGCACCTGCCAATCGTGTTGGGCGAGGGAACCAAGAAGCTGTCCAAGCGCGACCCGCAGTCGAACCTGTTCGCGCACCGCGATCGGGGCTTCATCCCCGAGGGCCTGCTCAATTACCTTGCGCTGCTGGGCTGGGCGATCGCCGACGACCACGACCTGTTCAGCCTGGACGAAATGGTGGCCGCATTCGACGTCGTCGACGTCAATTCCAACCCGGCCCGGTTCGACCAGAAGAAGGCCGACGCGCTCAACGCCGAGCACATCCGGATGCTCGACGTCGCCGACTTCACCGCCCGGCTGCGCGACTACTTCGACGCGCACGGCCACGACACCGGGCTGGATGACGCCGGATTCGCCGAGGCCGCCGAGCTGGTGCAGACGCGCATCGTCGTCCTGAGCGATGCGTGGGACCTGCTGAAGTTCCACAACGACGACGAATACGCGATCGAGGAGAAGGCCGCCGCCAAGGAGCTCGGCCCGGACGGCGCCGCGGTTTTGGACGCCGCGCTGGCAGCGCTGGACGGCGTGACCGACTGGACAACCGAGCGGATCGAGGCCGCGCTCAAGGCCGCGCTCGTCGACGGGCTGGCGCTCAAACCGCGCAAGGCGTTCGGCCCGATCCGCGTCGCCGCGACGGGAACAACGATCAGCCCGCCGCTGTTCGAATCGCTCGAACTACTGGGCCGCGAGCGCAGCATGGCGCGGTTGCGGGGCGCGCGCGACGGGGCGGTCTGAGTTTTTGGTAGTCTGCACAGCGGTTTACAAAGGCCGACGACGGCCGGCCACGACGGCGCGGGACACCGCAGAACCGTTGTGACCAGCGGTTTTAGGCAGCCAATGGGGTATGGTGTAATTGGCAACACAGCTGATTCTGGTTCAGCCATTCTAGGTTCGAGTCCTGGTACCCCAGCAAGATCGCGGTCCGGCTTGCGATTAGGTCGCCCTTCTCGGGTGAGCTATGCTGGCAGCTCGGATCGGTTCAGGCCCCGTCGTCTAGCGGCCTAGGACGCCGCCCTCTCACGGCGGTAGCGTGGGTTCGAATCCCATCGGGGCTACAAACAATTACTGGCCGGTCCCCAGCACGGCCGGGGCGGTCGACCCGCCCACCGGCATGGGCGGCAATCCGAGCTTGCGGTGATCCCACGAACGCGCGCGGCGGGCCACGATGCGCACGCACACGCGCTTGTTCATCATCTGCTCGACGAAGGGCTTCATCTCGTCGGTGTAGGGACCGGTGTAGCGCTCGAACACGCTGACACCCACGCGGTGCGCGACGTCGGGATCGTCGACGATCTCCGCGACCCCCTCGAACGACACCCCGCGCAGCGTGTCGTAGGTGTCACCGTCCTCGATCAAAAAGCTCACCCGCGGATCCCGGGTGAGGTTCACCGCCTTCTGCGACTTGGCCTTGGTCTCGAGCCAGACCTCGCCATCGACGACGGCGTACCACATGGCGGTGAGGTGCGGCTGGCCGTCGGGCCCGACGGTGGCGAGTGTTCCGGTGCGGCTCTTGACGACGAAATCGGCGATCTCGTCCTCCGACATGACGATGCTCGCGCGCTGATTGGTTCCCATGGCCGTCAGTTTGTCAGGTCGCTCTTCGGTGTGCGTTCAGGGCGCCCTGTACGCACAATCTCCGCCCTGACGTCACACGCGTCGCGGGGACTACAGCCGGCGGGTGAGCGCCTCGGCGGCGGACAACAGGTCGGCGGCCCAGCGGGCCCCGGGGCGGCGCCCGATGCGATCGACGGGCCCCGACACCGATATCGCGGCGATGACGACACCGCGGCCGTCACGCACCGGCGCCGACACGCTCGCCACCCCGGGCTCGCGCTCGGCGACGCTTTGCGCCCAACCGCGCCGGCGCACTTCGACCAGGGCCCGGTCGGTGAATTTCGCGGTCGGCAGCACGGCCTTCTGGACGGTGGCGTCGGCATAGGCGAGTAGGACTTTCGCCCCCGAGCCCGCCGTCATCGGCAGGCGCGCCCCGACGGGAACCGTATCGCGAAGACCCGCAGCCGGTTCCAGGGCGGCCACGCACACCCGCGACGTGCCCTCGCGGCGATACAACTGCACGCTCTCGCCGGTGGTCTCGCGCAGGCCGGGCAGCACCGCCGCGCTCGCGGCCAGCAGCGGATCGTTGACGCGGCCGGCCAATTCGGTGACGGCCGGACCGAGTCGCCAACGCCCTTCGTCGTCGCGCGCCAGCAGCCGATGGACTTCCAGCGCGGCCGCCAGCCGATAGGCGGTGGCCCGGGGCAACCCGGTCCGCTCGCACAGTTCGGCCAGCCCGCACGGGGATTCCGCGATCGTATGCAGCACGCCCACCGCTTTGTCGAGGACGCCGATGCCGCTATGCTGTCTCACAAAGAGATACTAGCGTCTCGCATTCTGAGATGACAGCCGAAAGACCGGATAGGGGCGAATTCGATATGGGATCCGAAGCCAAGCCGCGCACCCTGGCCGAAAAGGTTTGGGACGACCACGTTGTGGCGTCCGGGGACGGTGCCGAACAAGCGGGGGCCCCTGACTTGATCTACATCGACCTGCATCTGGTGCACGAGGTCACCAGTCCGCAGGCGTTCGACGGCCTGCGCCTGGCCGGCCGGGGAGTGCGGCGCCCCGATTTGACGCTGGCCACCGAGGACCACAACGTGCCGACGGTCGACATCGACAAGCCGATCGCCGATCCGGTGTCGCGCACCCAGGTCGAGACGTTGCGGCGCAACTGCGCGGAATTCGGCGTCCGGCTTTATCCGATGGGCGACATCGAACAGGGCATCGTGCACGTCGTCGGTCCGCAATTGGGGCTCACGCAGCCGGGGATGACGATCGTCTGTGGCGATAGTCACACGTCCACGCACGGCGCATTTGGCGCGCTGGCCATGGGGATTGGCACCTCGGAGGTGGAGCACGTGCTGGCCACCCAGACGCTGCCGCTGCGGCCGTTCAAGACGATGGCGGTCAACGTCGACGGGCAGTTGCCCGCGGGCGTCACCGCCAAGGACATCATC
Organism: Mycobacterium sp. E2327; assembly: GCF_001672675.1. Classification (NCBI taxonomy): domain Bacteria; kingdom Bacillati; phylum Actinomycetota; class Actinomycetes; order Mycobacteriales; family Mycobacteriaceae; genus Mycobacterium; species Mycobacterium sp. E2327. The sequence continues at coordinate 54,207 of NZ_LZKE01000039.1, read as the reverse complement.
CTCGCGCTGATCGCCAGGATCGGCACCGGCGGGGGACAGGGTCACGTCATCGAATACCGGGGCAGCGCCATCGAATCGCTGTCGATGGAAGGCCGGATGACGGTCTGCAACATGAGCATCGAGGCCGGCGCGCGGGCGGGCATGGTGGCGCCGGACGAGACCACGTACGAGTTCTTGCGTGGCCGGCCACACGCCCCGACCGGCGCGCAGTGGGACGCCGCGGTGCACTACTGGCAGCAGTTGCGCACCGACCCCGGCGCCGTCTTCGACACCGAGGTCTACCTCGACGCGGCCTCGCTGAGCCCGTTCGTCACGTGGGGAACCAACCCTGGCCAGGGGGTGCCCCTGGGGGCGGCGGTGCCCGACCCCGAACTGATGGCCGACGACGGCGAGCGGCAGGCCGCCGAGAAAGCCTTGGCGTACATGGACCTTCGACCGGGCACGCCGATGCGCGAGATCGGCGTGGATGCCGTGTTCGTGGGGTCTTGTACCAACGGTCGTATCGAAGACCTGCGCGTGGTGGCCGACGTGTTGCGGGGGCGCAAGGTCGCCCCGGGGGTGCGCATGCTCGTCGTGCCGGGCTCGATGCGGGTGCGCGCGCAGGCCGAAGCCGAAGGGCTGGGCGAGGTTTTCACCGCCGCGGGCGCCGAGTGGCGCCAGGCCGGATGCTCGATGTGCCTGGGCATGAACCCCGATCAGCTGTCGCCGGGTGAGCGGTGTGCCGCCACGTCCAACCGCAACTTCGAAGGGCGGCAGGGCAAAGGGGGCCGCACCCACCTGGTATCGCCGGCCGTCGCTGCGGCGACGGCGGTGCGGGGCACGCTGTCCTCGCCGGCCGACTTGAACTCCAACTGATTTGAATCGAGGACGAAATGGAAGCCTTTCGCACCCACACCGGCATCGGAGTGCCGCTGCGGCGGTCCAATGTCGACACCGACCAGATCATTCCGGCGGTGTTCTTGAAGCGGGTAACCCGAACCGGATTCGAGGACGGGTTGTTCGCCACGTGGCGCTCGGATCCCTCATTCGTGCTCAATCTCAGCCCCTTTGACCGCGGCTCGGTTCTGGTGGCCGGACCCGATTTCGGCACCGGATCGTCGCGCGAGCATGCGGTGTGGGCGCTCATGGACTACGGGTTCCGGGTGGTCATCTCGTCTCGGTTTGGTGACATTTTCCGGGGCAACGCCGGCAAGGCGGGCCTGTTGGCGGCGGAAGTTTCTCAGGACGGCGTGGAACTGCTTTGGAAGCTCATCGAGGGCAGCCCGGGCTTGGAAATCACTGCCAATCTTCAAGATCGAAATATCACCGCCGGAACGACGGTGCTGCCGTTCAAGATTGACGACCACACCGCGTGGCGATTGCTCGAGGGCCTCGACGATATAGGCCTTACGCTGCGGAAACTCGATCAGATCGAGGCGTTCGAGTCGGCGCGCCCGGAGTGGAAACCGCGCACTCTGCCCGCCTCCTGAAGGGTCGATCGCGACGGCGATTTCACCTCCGACCGTTTAGGTAGCCCGTCTTATTTTGCCCCCGCGCCACCGGTCAAGGGCGGCAACCGGATTGCGAAAAATTCGTTCGTAACGTCCTGAAATTGCGCGTGGCTCTTGGAAATTTGCTGGGTGAGGGTTTACCGTGTTCGCAGTCGGTTCCCAAAAATGGGACCACTGACTTCGGAGGGTTTGGATGAACAAAGCAGAGCTCATAGATGTGCTCACACAGAAATTGGGCTCGGACCGTCGGCAGGCGACCGCCGCCGTCGAGAATGTTGTCGACACCATTGTGCGCGCGGTGCACAAGGGCGACAGCGTGACCATTACCGGGTTCGGTGTCTTCGAACAGCGGAAGCGCGCGGCGCGGGTGGCCCGCAATCCGCGTACGGGCGAGACGGTAAAGGTGAAGCCGACGTCGGTCCCGGCGTTCCGGCCCGGTGCTCAATTCAAAGCGGTTGTGTCTGGCGCACAGCGCCTCCCGGCGGAAGGACCTGCAGTGAAACGTGGTGTTGTATCGGCCGGCGCAGCCAAGAAGGCGGCGAAGAAGGCTCCGGCGAAGAAGGCGGCCAGCAAGGCTCCGGCCAAGAAGGCCGCGGCCAAGAAGGCTCCGGCCAAGAAGGCCGCAGTGAAGAAGGCCCCGGCCAAGAAGGCCGCTACCAAGGCTCCGGCCAAGAAGGCCGCCGTGAAGAAGGCTCCCGCCAAGAAGGCCGCAGTGAAGAAGGCTCCGGCCAAGAAGGCCGCAGTGAAGCGGGCTCCGGCCAAGAAGGCGGCGAGCAAGGCTCCGGCCAGGAAGGCTCCTGCCAAGAAGGCCGCCGCTCGGCGCGGTCGCCGGTAGGAAGTTCCAAACGCGGATACCCTTCGGGGTGGCGGCAACTGCCCCACCCGGAGGGTATTTGCGTGTCAGGCCCGCACGTTGGCGGCCAGCGCGCCGCCGATGTGGTCGGCCGCCACCAGGCGGCCGCCTGACAGGGATAGCACCCACGTGCTGCCCTTGTGGTTGCGCGATTTGTCGGCGCGCACTCCGTCGCGTTCGCACCACCAGGCGATGAGGTCCGGAATCACCTTGCCCTGCGTGCAAATCACGGGGGTGTCTGCCTCCTCGGCGATGCGCAGCATCCGGTGGCGCGCGCGCTTGGGGCTCTTCGCGTACGACTCCTCGGTGAGGGCGGGCTCGTTGTGGACCGTCACACCGAGTTCCTCGGCGAGTGGTTCGACCGTCTGGTGACAGCGCAGCCGGTCCGCCGCATACACGTCGGTGACGCCGAAGGCCAGCAGCTGAGGAACCAGTGCCTCGGCCTGCGCGCGTCCCCGCTTGTCGAGCGGGCGTTTGGTGTCGTCGCCTTTGAAACGTGATTTCCGGCCGGCGGTGCCGTGGCGGACCACGAGCACGGTGCGCGTGTCCTCGGGCTGTTTCGCGAAGTGGCGCAACATCTTTCGATCGTGCGGATAGGTGAGTTTGTCCTTCGCCTCGGCGACCGGCAACCACACCAACTCATCGACCTCGCGTCCCGGCGCGAATTCGCCGCCGGTGTCGCGCGCCGCCCAGTAATAGACCTTCTTGACGCCCTGCTCGATCGGATAGCTCACCATGTCGAGTCGCCGTCCGAGGATCGCGCGGTGGCCCGTCTCCTCGAACACCTCGCGGACCGCCGCCACCGGGGCCGTCTCGCCGGGGTCCACCTTGCCCTTCGGCAGCGACCAGTCGTCGTAGCGGGGGCGGTGGATCAGGGCCACCTCGAGGCTCGGGTCCGCCGGGTCGTCGCCGGTCCTGCGCCACAGCACCGCGCCCGCCGCGTACACGATCTTGCTTCCCGACCGCCGACCCGCCGATGAGGTCTGGTTCGACACCTAAACTCCTGCAGGTCAATTCGCTCGCGGTCGTGGATGCGACCTGGAAGCTACCACACGGCGTCAGGGGCTGCGGTGCCGCTCCATCAGCGATACCTGATGGTCGCGCACGGTGTGACCCTCCTGGGGTGACGCGGTCCACTGCCCGTCGGGACCCAGTTCCCAGCACCGGGTCGAGGGGTCCAGCGCGGACTCGAACAAGTCGTCCAGATAGGCCGTGAGCCGCGGATCCTTGACCTGAACCAGCGCCTCGACGCGCCGGTCGAGGTTGCGGTGCATCATGTCGGCGCTGCCGATCCAGAACTCGTTGAGTCGGTTGAAATGCATAATCCGCGAATGCTCCAGGAAGCGGCCGAGGATGGAACGGACCGAGATGTTCTCCGAAAAGCCTTCTGCTCCGGGGCGCAGCGCGCAGATGCCGCGCACCACCACCTCGACCCGCACACCCGCCCGCGACGCGCGATACAACGCGTCGATCACCTGCTCGTCGACCAGAGCGTTCATCTTCATTCGGATCCGGCCGCCGCCGTGTTCGCGGTGGGCGGCGATCTCGCGCTCGACGCGTTCGATGATGCCGGTGCGAATGCTGTGCGGGGCGACCAGAAGATTGCGGTAGGAAACCTTGCGCGAGTAGCCGGTTAGCGAATTGAACAAATCGGTCAGATCGGCCCCGATTTCAGGGGACGCCGTGAGCAGACCGACGTCCTCGTACAGTCGCGCCGTCTTTCCGTTGTAGTTGCCGGTCCCGATGTGGCAGTACCGACGGATCGCCGAGCCTTCGCGGCGCACCACGAGGCAGGTCTTGCAGTGCGTCTTCAGTCCGACGTAGCCGTAGACCACGTGCACGCCCGCCTGCTCAAGTGTGCGCGCCCAGCGGATGTTGGCCTGTTCGTCGAAGCGTGCCTTGATCTCCACCATGGCCACCACTTGCTTTCCGGCCTCGGCCGCGGCGATCAGCGCCCGAACGATCGGCGAATCACCGGAGGTGCGGTACAACGTCTGCTTGATCGCGAGCACGTTGGGGTCGGCGGCGGCCTGCTCGATGAATCGCTGCACGCTGGTGGAGAACGAGTCATACGGATGATGAAGCAGCACATCGCCTTCGCGCAGCGTCGCGAAGATGCTCCGCGGTGTTTCGCGGTCGGCGAAGGCGGGGTGGGTGTCGGGAACGAATGTCGGATCCTTGAGCGCCGGCCGCTCGATCCCGTAGATCTGCCACAACGACGAAAGGTCGAGCAGGCCGGGCACTTCGATGACGTCACCGGGATGCACGTCGAGTTCACGCAGCAGCAGCTCCAGCATGCTTTCGGTCATGTCGTCGGCGATCTCGAGCCGCACCGGCGAACCGAAACGCCTGCGCGCCAGCTCCCGCTCCAGTGCCTGCAGCAGGTCCTCGTCGCGGTCCTCTTCAACCTCGTAGTCCGCGTTGCGGGTGATGCGGAACGCGTGATGCTCAACGATTTCCATACCCGGGAACAGCTCTGGCAGGAAGGCCGCGATCAGTTCTTCCATCGGGAGATAGCGGACGATCTCCGGTCCCTCGCCGTCGGCACCCCGGATGTCGAGCTCGACGAAGCGATCGACGTTGTTCGGCACCTTGACCCGGGCGAAGTGCTGGCCCCCATCCTCGGGCTGGCGCACCATGACCGCGAGGTTCAGGCTCAACCCGCTGACGAACGGGAATGGGTGAGCGGGGTCGACGGCCAGCGGCGTCAAGACGGGAAAGACTTGTTCGCTGAAATAGGTCGACAATTCGTCGCGCTCCGCCTGATCCAGATCGGCCCACGTGACGATGTGGATGCCTTCCTCGGCGAGCGCCGGTCGTACCGAATCGAGGAACACCCGCGCGTGCCTGGTGGCGATTCGCTGGGTCTGTTCGCCGATGACGGCCAGTTGCTCACGCGGTGTCAACCCGTCGGCCGACCGGACGGACAGGCCCATTTCGTCGCGGCGCTTGAGGCCGGCGACCCGCACCATGTAGAACTCGTCGAGATTGGACGCGAAGATCGCCAGGAATTTAGCGCGCTCCAGCAGCGGCAGCGAGTTGTCGTCGGCCAGCGCGAGCACGCGCGCGTTGAAGTCCAGCCAGCTCAGCTCGCGGTTGAGGTAGCGGTCCTCGGGCAGCTCGTCGGAGATCGCGGCGGGGGTCGCGGCAGGCGGCGCGGCGACGTCGGCCTCGCCTGAGTGCCATGTGGTCTCGTCGGGCCGTGCCTCGGCTTCGGTTTCGGTCACCATGCGATCATTGCTCATCACCCGCTGGTGCTGCTAGCGCTCGGCGGACATCCATTCGCAGTTGGCGCGCCGTTCATCGCTCGTACAGATTTGCTGTGGCCGGTTTTCGTTACTGCTGCGCTCGCACTATTTGATGGCGCGGGCGGTCGCCGCGCCGACTCCGAGACGACGCGCGGCCGCCAGGTCGGCCGGGGTATCGACGTCGCAGCGCAGGCCGGGCCACGCTCCCGTCAGCTCGATCGCGCCCGAACGCCGGTGCCGCGCGCACGAATCCGGGCCGAACTGCGGATCAAGCGCGGCGCCGAACGCGCAGAGCGCGGCGGTTCCGGTGGCCAGCCGGTCGGCGACGAAGCTGCGCCGGTGCTGGCGCGCGGCGGCGATCGCCTCGGCCAGCTCCTGGGTCTGCAGCGCAGGCAAATCACCTTGCAGCACAACGACATTGGTGAAGGCCCCGGCCACCGCTTGTTCGGCGGCGACGATCGCACTGTTCAGCGGGTCGCGGTCGCCCTCGGGCGTCGGGTCGGCCAGCACGGCGGCCCCGAGTTCGGCCGCCGCGGCCGCCGCGGCGTCGTCGGGCGTGACGACGGTGATCGAGCCCAGCGCGTCGACACCCGACGCGGCGGTCAGGGTGTCGACCAGCATGGCCAGCACCACCTTTTCCCGCCGCGGCGCCGAGAACACCGGGGCCAGGCGGGTCTTGGCGGCGGCAAGCCGCTTGACGGCGATGATCAACGCGACGTCACCCGCGCCGTCGTCCGCCCCCTCGGCCCGTGTGCCGCTCATCCCGCCATCCTGCCAGCGCGACCGCGCCGACCCGGCGTCGCGGTAGCGTGATCCGCGTTGAGGACATAACCGCTCGGACGGGGGTGACTGATGGCCGGCACTGACGGCGCCGTTGCGGTGATGGGCGCCGGTGCCTGGGGCACGGCGCTGGCCAAGGTGCTCGCCGACGCGGGCGGACCGGAAGCACAAGTTGTGCTGTGGGCGCGGCGCTCCGACGTCGCCGACGAGATCAACGGCACCCGCTATAACCCGGCCTATCTGCCCGGCACGCTGTTGCCGCCCGGCATCCGCGCCACCACCGATGCGAGCGAGGCCCTGGCCGGCGCGACGACGGTGCTGCTGGGGGTGCCGGCACAGACGATGCGCGGCAACCTCGAGCGGTGGGCGCCGTTGCTGACCGACGGCGCGACCCTGGTCAGCCTGGCCAAGGGCATCGAGCTGGGCACCCTCATGCGGATGAGCCAGGTGATCGTTTCGGTGACCGGCGTGGATGCCACACAGGTCGCGGTCATCTCGGGGCCGAACCTGGCCAGTGAGATCGCCCAGTGCCAGCCGACCGCGACGGTCGTGGCATGCAGCGACTCCGGCCGCGCGGTCGCCGTGCAGCGCATGCTCAACAGCGGCTACTTCCGTCCTTATACCAACAGCGACGTGGTCGGCACCGAGATCGGCGGCGCGTGCAAGAACGTCATCGCGCTCGCCTGCGGGATGGCGGCCGGCGTCGGGCTCGGCGAAAACACCGCCGCGGCGATCATCACCCGCGGCCTGGCGGAGATCATGCGGTTGGGGATAGCGCTGGGCGCCAAGGGGGCGACGCTGGCCGGGCTCGCCGGCGTCGGAGACCTGGTGGCCACCTGCACCTCGCCGCACTCGCGCAACCGGTCGTTCGGCGAATGCCTGGGCCGCGGCGGGACCCTGGAGTCGGCCACGCAGGCGGGGGAGGGGCACGTCGTCGAGGGCGTGACGTCCTGCGAGGCGGTGCTGGCGCTGGCGTCCAGCTACGACGTCGAGATGCCGCTCACCGACGCCGTGCACCGGGTGTGTCACAAGGGTTTGTCGGTGGAGGAGGCGATGGCGCTGCTGCTGGGCCGCAGCACCAAGCCCGAATGAGACGCCCCGGCGAGCGAAAGCCCAGGTAGCGGTGCGGTGCCCGACCCCGCCGCGGATGTACCGGTAGCCTCTCCAGGTTGTGAATGCCAGCGAGCGCGTGCGCGTCGCCGTCGTGTTCGGCGGGCGCAGCAACGAGCACGCCATCTCGTGCGTGTCCGCGGGAAGCATTCTGCGCAACCTCGACCCGCAGCGCTTCGAGGTGATCGCGATCGGCATCACCCCGCAGGGCTCGTGGGTGCTCACCGACGGCGACCCGGATGCGCTGGCGATCACCGATCGGCGGTTGCCCGAGGTGACCGCCGATTCGGGCACTGAGCTGGCCCTGCCGGCGGATCCTGGGCGCGGCGGTGAGCTGGTGTCGCTGTCGCCTGGCGCCGGCGAGGTTTTGACGGCGGTCGACGTGGTGTTTCCGGTGCTGCACGGCCCCTACGGCGAGGACGGCACGATCCAGGGGCTGCTCGAACTCGCCGGGGTGCCCTACGTCGGCGCCGGGGTGCTGGCCAGCGCCGCGGGCATGGACAAGGAGTTCATGAAGAAGCTCCTTGCCGCCGAGGGACTTCCGGTCGGTCCGCACGCGGTGCTGCGCGCGCCGCGGGCGGCGCTGAACCTCGACGAGCGCGAGCGTTTGGGCCTGCCGGTGTTCGTGAAGCCCGCGCGCGGCGGCTCCTCGATCGGCGTCGGCCGGGTCACGAGTTGGGACGAGCTGCCCGCTGCGGTCGCGAACGCCCGCCGGCACGATCCGAAGGTGATCGTCGAGGCGGCGATCACCGGTCGCGAGCTGGAGTGCGGCGTCCTCGAAATGCCCGACGGCACAGTGCAAGCCAGCACGGTGGGCGAGATCCGGGTGGCCGGGGTGCGGGGCCGCGAGGACTCGTTCTACGACTTCGCGACGAAATACCTCGAGGACGCAGCCGAATTGGACGTGCCGGCGAAGGTCGAGGACGACATCGCCGACGCGGTGCGCCAATTGGCGATCCGTGCGTTCAAGGCCATCGACTGCCAGGGCCTGGCCCGGGTCGACTTCTTTCTCACCGAAAACGGGCCGATCATCAACGAAATCAACACGATGCCGGGTTTCACGACCACCTCGATGTACCCGCGGATGTGGGCGGCCAGCGGGGTCGACTATCCCACCCTGCTCGCGATCATGGTGGAGACGGCGTTGGCGCGGGGCGTTGGTCTGCGCTGACTAGCGCGCGGGTGCCGGGTCGATCGGCACGGCGGCCATGGTGTGGTCGATCGCTTCGGAGAGCTGCTGGATGGGCGTCGGTCCCGATCCCGCGGGCAGCGTGAGCGCCACGTACACCGGCCGGTCGACCGTGTACCAGGTGGCCCGCCCGGCCTCACCGGCGGATTGCTGGCCGGCGGTGACCTCGAACCACTGCACCCGATCGACGACCTGGATCGGCGACCCCACCACGAACTCGGCGGGGCGGTCGAGCCCGCAGCGCAACACCACCGGCTGGCTGTCGGGCGAGGTCCGCCAGGCCGCCGCGCCGTCGGGCGCCGGCTGCGCCAGCTGCGCGCGTTGATAGTCCCCCAGCCGCTGCGGCAGCGCGTCCGCCAGCGCGTGGCACGCGGCGCTGTTCGCCTGGGGCGCCGGGAAGGCCGCGACGGTCACCGGTTGGGGCGGCGCCTGGCGGGTGGCCGCGATGGCGAGGATCACGCCGATCGCCGCGACGGCCAGCGCCACCGCCGCGATCATCACGGCGCGCGGTGGTCCGGTATCGGTAACTGGGCCGCTTGCGGGGTCGGTCGTCACCGCCCGCGCACCTCCTTGCTTCTCTTACACTGGCGCGGTCCGCTCGCGCGGGCAGGGATCTAACTTACCGCAGGTCGAGCGGCGTACGGTGGCGCGGGACGGGCGAGGAGGTGGCGTGCGCGACGACACATCGGGGGAGTTCCCCACGCTGGCGCGGCTCGGAGAATTCGCGGTCATCGATCGGCTGGTGCGCGGCCGCCGGCAGCCCGACGCGGTGCTGCTCGGGCCCGGCGATGACGCGGCGCTCGTGGCGGCGGGCGACGGTCGCACGCTGGTTTCGACCGATGTCCTGGTGCAGGACCGGCACTTTCGGCTGGACTGGTCGACAGCCCGCGACGTCGGCCGGAAAGCGATCGCCCAGAACGCCGCCGACATCGAGGCGATGGGCGGGCGGGCCACGGCCTTCGTGGTCGGCTTCGCGGCGCCCGGCGACACGCCGGCCGCGCAGGTCGACGCCCTGGTCGACGGGATGTGGGACGAGGCGGGCCGGATCGGCGCCGGCATCGCCGGCGGCGACCTGGTCAGTGCCCCGCAGTGGGTGCTGTCGGTGACCGTGCTGGGCGACCTCGAGGGCCGCGCTCCCGTGTTGCGGTCCGGGGCGAAGCCCGGCGCGGTGGTCGCGGTCGCCGGTGAGCTGGGCCGCTCCGCGGCGGGATATTCGTTGTGGGAGAAGGGCATTGATGGTTTCGAGGAGCTGCGGCGCCGCCACCTGGTGCCGGAGCCGCCCTATGGGCAGGGCGCCGTGGCCGCGGCCGCGGGCGCGCAGGCGATGATCGACGTCTCCGACGGCCTGATCGGCGACCTGCGCCACGTCGCGGAGGCCTCCGGGGTGGGGGTCGATTTGTCCACCGCGCCGCTGGCCGCGGACCGCGACGCGCTGGCCGCCGCCGGGCACGTGGCCGGCGAGGACCCCCTGGCGTGGGTGCTGGGCGGCGGCGAGGACCACGCCCTCGCCGCGTGTTTCGCCGGACCGGTGCCGCCGGGGTGGCGCGTCATCGGCAGCGTGCTCGACGGGCCGGCCCGGGTGCTCGTCGACGGCACGGAGTGGAGCGGTTACGCGGGCTGGCAGTCGTATTAGGGTGACGCGGTGACCGTCTACGCCATCGCCGAGCTGAAGTTCACCGACCGGGCGGCCTACGACCGGTACCAGGCGAGGTTCATGGAGGTGTTCCGTCGTCACCCGGGAGCGCTGCTCGCCGCCGACGAGTCGCCGAAGGTCGCCGAGGGCCAGTGGGACCGCGAGAAGCTGGTGTTGATGCGCTTTCCCGACGAGGCGGCCTTTTACGCATTCGTGCAATCGCCCGAATACGAGGAGATCGCGAAGGACCGGCGGGCGGGGGCCGACACGGTGGTGCTGCTCGTGCAAGGGCTGCAATGACCGCGCGCCCGTTGAGCGAGCTCGTCGAGCCGGGCTGGGCCACCGCGCTCAAGCCCGTCTGCGACCAGGTCGCCCACATGGGGCAGTTCCTGCGGGACGAGATCGCCGCGGGTCGCCGGTACCTGCCGGCGGGACCAAACGTGTTGCGCGCCTTCACCTATCCGTTCGACGGCGTCAGGGTGCTGATCGTCGGGCAGGATCCCTACCCCACGCCCGGGCACGCCGTGGGTCTGAGCTTCTCGGTGGCGCCCGACGTGCGGCCGCTACCCCGCAGCCTGGCCAACATCTTCGACGAGTACGCCGCCGACCTGGGCCACCCCCAGCCGGCGTGCGGCGACCTGACGCCCTGGGCGGAGCGCGGCGTGATGCTGCTGAACAGGGTGCTCACGGTGCGGCCCAACAATCCGGCCTCGCACCGGGGCAAGGGCTGGGAGGCGGTGACCGAGTGCGCGATTCGCGCGCTGGCCGAGCGGTCGCTGCCGCTGGTGGCCATCCTGTGGGGACGCGACGCGTCAACGCTGAAACCCATTCTGGCCGAAGGAAATTGCGTGGCGATCGAGTCGCCGCATCCCTCGCCGCTGTCGGCGTCCCGCGGCTTTTTCGGCTCGCGCCCGTTCAGCCGCGCCAACGAGCTGCTGACTTCGATGGGCGCCGACCCGATCGATTGGAGGCTGCCGTGACCGAGATGATCGCCCTGCGCGCGCACCGCCGGGGCGGCCCGGAGGTGCTGGTCGTCGAGCGCGCGCCCGTCCCGGTCCCCGCCGCCGGCGAGGTCTTGGTCGCGGTGCACGCTGCGGCCATCACGTTCGACGAGCTGACCTGGGACGAGACGTGGGCTACCGACGGCGTCAGCCGGGTCCCCGTCATCCCGTCGCATGAAGTGTCTGGTGTGGTGTCCGAGATCGCCTCGGGCGTAACGAATTTCAAGCCCGGCGACGAGGTGTACGGGTTGGTCGGATTCGATCGCGACGGCGCGGCGGCCGAATTCGTCACGGTGCCGGCCGCCGACCTCGCCGCCAAGCCTTCGACGGTGTCGCATGCCAGTGCGGCCGCACTGCCGATGGGCGGGCTGACCGCCCTGCAGGCCCTGGTTGACCACGCCGCGGTGCAGCCCGGGGAGGAGGTCCTGGTGCTCGGCGGGGCGGGCGGGGTCGGGCTGCTGACGGTCCAACTGGCCGCGATCCTCGGGGCGCGGGTCACCGCGACCGTGCGCAGCGATGCCGGCGAGCTCCTGCGCGGTCTGGGTGCCGCACGCGTAATCGACGTTCGCTCAGAAGCTTTCGAGGAAGGCGGCGCCGCCTACGACGTCGTCATCGACACGGTCGGCGGCGAGACCTTGGGCCGATCGTTCGGCGTGCTGCGTCGCGGTGGACGGTTGGTCACCCTCTCGGCGCCCCCGCCGGCCGGCAAGGCCGATGAATACGGCATCACCGCAACGTTCTTCATCGTCATGCCGAACGGTGAGCAGCTTGCCGAACTTGCCGCGCTCGTCGACGACGGGCGGCTGCACCTCGAAATCGCCGGGACGTTTCCCCTGGAGCAGGGGCGGGAGGCGTTCGAAAGCGGCCGCCGGCCGGGCCGGCGCGCGGGCAAGACCGTCATCGTCGTCCGCGACTGACGACACGGCCTCGCTCGGCTAGCCGCGGACGACCTTGCCGGCCTTGATGCAGGACGTGCAGACGTTCAGCCGCTTCTTGTTGCCACCAGGGCGGGTGACGACGTGCACGGTCTGGACGTTGGGGTCCCACCGGCGGCTGGTGCGGCGGTGGGAGTGCGACACCGACTTGCCGAAGCCGGGGCCTTTCCCGCAGATATCGCACACAGCGGCCATCGTTCAAGCTCCTCAAATGATCGGGGTCCGGCTCGGCGGTCTGGCTAGGGCCGGGACAGCCCGGAATGACTCGGGCCAGCCCAGGATACCGACTGACATGGGCAACCACCAAAACGATCAACACCCGTCCGGCGACGTGGCCCCGGCATTGTCGTCCGCTCTGGCTAGGCTCGATGGGTCAGCGCGTTCAGGCAGAGGGCGCGCCGCCGTGGCCGGCCGCTGGGAGGCTCCGAGGGAGGTGGGTCGCTTGGGCACGTCAGAGGCGCTGCTGGACGCCCCTGCTCTGCGGAATTGGGCCCACACCGCCGTGAGCGACCTGATCACCCACATCGACGAGATCAACCGGCTCAACGTCTTCCCGGTCGCCGACTCCGACACGGGTGCGAACATGCTGTTCACCATGCGTTCCGCGCTGGCGGAGGCTTCGGCAGGAGCGGGTGCGGACGGCGGGGACGGGTGCGTCGCGCGGGTGGCGGCGGCCCTGTCGGCCGGTGCATTGAACGGCGCGCGCGGCAATTCCGGGGTGATACTGTCGCAAATCCTGCGCGGCATCGCCGATGTCACCGCGGCCGCGGCGGCCGACGCCGGCGGCGAGCTGCCCCATATGGACGCCGCCATGCTCGGGGCCGCGTTGCGGCGCGGCGTGGAGCTGGTCATCGCGTCGATGGGCGGCGCCGAAGTCCCGGGAACCATCGTCTCGGTGTTGCGGGCCGCCGCCGAGGCCGTCGAGGGTTGCGCCGACGAGGGGCTGTCCGCCGCGATCACCGCCGCCGGCGATGCGGCGGTGATCGCGCTGGAAAAGACCCCCGAGCAGCTCGACGTCCTCGCCCACGCCGGCGCCGTGGACGCCGGCGGGCGTGGCCTGCTCGTGCTGCTGGACGCGCTGCGCTGCGCCGTCAGCGGTCAGGCGCCCCGCCGCGCGGTGTACGCGCCGTCGCCGCGGGCGCACCGGCCCGAAGCGGCCGCCGAACAACCGGAGCCGCAGTTCGAGGTGATGTACCGGCTGGACGGCTGCGATCCCGCGGCCGCGGACGCGCTGCGCACTCGGCTCGAGAGCCTCGGGGAATCCGTGGCCATCGCCGCCGCGGCCGCGCAGGAATCCACCGACAGCTATTCCGTGCACGTGCACACCGACGACGCCGGCGCCGCCGTCGAGGCGGGGCTGGCGGCCGGGCGGCTCAGCCGCATCGTCATCTCGGCGCTGACCTCCGGTGCCACCGGGATTCCCGCCGGCGGCTGGACGCGCGAACGCGCGGTGGTGGCGGTCGTGGACGGCGACGGCGCCGCCGAGCTGTTCTCCGGCGAGGGCGCCAGCGTGCTGCGGCCCGACCCGGACATCCGCGACATCAGCGCCCACCAGCTGGTGCGGGCCGTCGTCGACACCGGCGCCGCCCAGGTGATGGTGCTGCCTAACGGGTATGTGGCCGCCGAGGAGTTGGTGGCCGGCTGCACGGCGGCCATCGGGTGGGGGATCGACGTGGTGCCGATACCGACGGGCTCGATGGTGCAGGGGCTGGCCGCACTGGCCGTGCACGATGCGGACCGGCAGGCGGTCGATGACGGCTTCACCATGGCCCGCGCCGCCGGCGCGGCCCGGCACGCGTCGGTGCGCGTCGCGACGGAGAGCGCGTTGACCTGGGCCGGCCGCTGCCAGCCGGGCGACGGCCTGGGCATCGCGGGCGACGAGGTGCTCATCGTGGCGCCAGACGTGGCCGGGGCGGCGATCGGCCTGCTCGACCTGCTGCTGGCATCCGGCGGCGACCTGGTGACGGTGTTGATCGGCTCCGGCATCGACGACCGGGCCGCCACCGCGGTGGGCGACGTCCTGCAGGACCACGTGCACGACCACCATCCGGGGACCGAGCTGATGACCTACCGCACCGGCCACCGCGGCGACGTCCTGCTGATCGGGGTCGAGTAGCCGTGGCGTCGCTTTCCGACCGGCTGACCTTCGTCGTGGGCGGCAAGGTGGTCAAGCTGCTCGACGAGATATTCGGCATCCGGACCGTTGACGATCTCCTGCGCCACTATCCGCGTGGCTACTCCGAAGGCGCGAGCCTGTGGGGCTTCGGCGACGAGCGGCCCGAGGAGGGCGAGCACATCACCATCGTCGACGTCATCACGGATGCCTTCACGAAGTCGATGAACAAGGACCCGAAGAAGAAGTACTGCCGCATCACCGTTGGCAGCGGCCGCAACAAGGTGACGGCGACGTTTTTCAACGCCGGCTGGATCAGCAAGGAGCTGACCAAGCACACCAAGGTGATGTTGTCCGGGGAAGTCGGTTACTACAAGGGCACGATGCAGTTCACGCACCCCGCCTTCCTCATCCTCGATTCGCCGGACGGCAAGGCGCACGGCACCAAATCGCTGGCGAAAATCGCAGGCGCGTCACGAGCCAGCACTGCCGAAGAGGTCGTGGATGCGTACGAACGTCGCTTCTTCGCGATCTATCCCGCCAGCGCGAAATTGCAGAGTTGGGACATCTTCGCGACCGTCCGCCAGGTGCTCGACGTCCTCGATCCGGTGCCCGATCCGCTACCCGACGACCTGCGTAGCCAGCTGGACCTCATCTCCGAGGACGAGGCACTGCGCGCGATCCATCTCTCCGAGGACGAGCGCGAACGCCAAAGGGCGCGTGAGCGATTGACCTTCGACGAGGCCGTCGGCCTGCAGTGGGCGCTGGTCGGCCGCCGGCACGGCGAGCTGTCGCAATCCGGACCACCGGCGCCGCGACGCGACGACGGCCTGGCCGCGGAGTTGTTGCGGCGGTTGCCCTTCGAGCTGACGGCGGGACAGCGCGAGGTGCTCGCCGTGCTGTCCGACGGGCTGGCCGCGACCCGCCCGATGAACCGCCTGCTGCAGGGCGAGGTCGGCTCGGGCAAGACGATCGTGTCGGTGCTGGCGATGCTGCAGATGGTCGACGCGGGCTACCAGTGTGCCCTGCTGGCGCCCACGGAAGTCCTTGCCGCGCAACATCTCCGGTCGATCCGCGATGTCCTCGGCGAGTTGGCGATGGCGGGCCAGCTGGGCGGGGCGGACAACGCGACGCGGGTGGCGCTACTCACCGGCTCGATGACGGCGGCGCAGAAGAAGCAGGTCCGCGACGAGGTCGCGAGCGGTCAGGTCGGCATCGTCATCGGCACCCACGCGTTGCTGCAGGACGCGGTGAACTTCCACAACCTGGGCATGGTGGTGGTCGACGAGCAGCACCGGTTCGGTGTCGAGCAGCGGGATCAGTTGCGCGCCAAGGCTCCCGCGGGGATCACGCCACACCTGCTGGTGATGACCGCGACGCCGATACCGCGGACTGTCGCGCTCACGGTGTACGGCGACCTGGAGACCTCGACGCTGCGCGAGCTCCCGCGCGGGCGCCGGCCGATCGCCACCAACGTCATCTTCATCGGCGACAAGCCCGCCTGGCTCGAGCGTGCCTGGCATCGCATCATCGAGGAGGTTTCCGCGGGCCGCCAAGTCTATGTGGTGGCGCCGCGAATCGACGAGACCGACGACCCGGAAAAGGAAAAGGTAAACGAGGAGGGTCGCCGTCCGTCGGCGACCGCGGTGGGACTGTTCGACCGATTGCGCTCCGGGGAGCTGGCGGACCTGCGGCTGGCCCTGATGCACGGGCGGTTGTCGACCGACGAGAAGGACGCCGCGATGGCCGCCTTCCGCGCGGGTGACGTCGATGTCCTGGTGTGCACCACCGTCATTGAGGTCGGTGTCGACGTCCCCAACGCCACGATCATGCTGGTGATGGACGCCGACCGGTTCGGCATCAGCCAGCTGCATCAGCTGCGCGGCCGCATCGGGCGGGGCGAGCATCCGAGCCTGTGCCTGCTGGCCAGCTGGATCTCGCCGGATTCGCAGGCCGGTCGACGGCTGCGTGCCGTGGCCGAGACCATGGACGGCTTCGCCCTCGCCGACCTGGATCTCAAGGAACGCCGCGAGGGAGATGTGCTGGGCCGCAACCAATCCGGCAGGGCCATGACGTTGCGGCTGCTGTCGCTGGCCGATCACGGAACCTACATCGAAGCCGCCCGCGACTACTGCGTGCGGACCTACGAGCGGGATCCGGCCAACCCCGAATTGGCCTTGCTGGCGGCGCGTTTCACCGACACCGACCGGATCGAATACTTGGACAAAGCTTGAACCGGAAGCTGCTGCTGTGGTTGTCGGCGGCCGCGGTGCTCGCGGTGCTGGTCGCCTACCAGACGCTGGGATCGCTCTCGGCCAAGCATGCGGAGGTCGCCGCCCGCGCCGACGTCCCCACGGTGCAACCCGGCACCGATGTGCTCGCGGGCGTCGCGGTACTGCCAGAGCGGGCCCACCGCTATGACTACCGCCGCGCGGCGTTCGGCGACGCCTGGGACGACAACAACGACGCCCCGCTCGGGCACAACGGGTGTGACACCCGCGACGACATCCTCGACCGCGATCTCGTCGACAAGACCTACGTCTCGATCAAGCGGTGCCCGAACGCGGTAGCGACCGGAACCCTGCACGACCCGTACACCAACACCACCGTGACATTTCAGCGCGGCGCCAAGGTGGGCGAGGCGGTGCAGATCGACCACATCGTCCCGCTGGCCTACGCCTGGGACATGGGGGCCTACGGCTGGCCGCTCCCCGAGCGGTTGCGCTTCGCGAACGATCCGGCCAACCTGCTGGCCGTTGAGGGGCAGGCCAACCAGGACAAGGGCGATTCGCCGCCGGCCCAGTGGATGCCGCCGAACGCCGCGTTCGCGTGCCAGTACGCGATGCAGTTCATCGCGGTGCTGCGCGGTTACCAGTTGCCGGTCGACCAGCCGTCGGCGGGGGTGCTGCGGCAGGCCGCGGCCACCTGCCCGGCGGGGTAGCCCGGCCGGTTACGAGCCGTCGTAGGTGTCCGGGTCCGGGCGCAGCCGGGTGCCGTCGTTGAGGCCGTTGATCGTATCCATGTGCTCGCCGGCCAATTCGAAATCGAAGATGTCCAAATTGCTGGCGATGCGCTCGGGGTTGCTCGACCGGAAAATCACTGAATTGCCCAGCTGCACGTTCCACCGGAGCAGCACCTGGGCCGGCGTCTTGCCGTACTCGGCGGCCACCGAGGTCACCGTCGGGTTGTCGATCAGCTTGCCCAGCGCGAGCGGCGTGTACGACTGGGTGACGACGTTGTGCTGCGCGTTGGCCTTGCGCATCCCGTCCTGGTTGAGCAGCGGGTGCAACTCGATCTGGTTGACCGCCGGGGTGACGAAGGTCAGGTCGATCACCATGGAGAGGTGGTCCTCGGTGAAGTTGGAGACGCCGATCGAGCGGGCGTGGCCATCCCCGCGGGACTGGATCAGGCCGCCGAAGGCGTCGACATACTGGCCCAGCGCCGCGGCCGGCCAGTGAATCAGGTAGAGGTCGACGTAGTCCAGGCCGAGACGCTCCAGGCTGGCGCTGCAGGCCCGGGGAGCCTTGCTGAAACCTTGGTCCGGGGTGGCCAGCTTGGTGGTGACGAACAGCTCCGCGCGCGGAATCCCGGAGGCCGCGATCGCGCGGCCCACGGCGGCTTCGTTGCCGTAGGCGGCGGCGGTGTCGATGAGCCGGCAGCCGAATTCCAGCGCGGCCGACACCGCGCGCTCGGTCTCGTCCTCCGACAACTCGGCGACGCCGAGGCCGAGCACCGGGATGGTGTTTTCGTCGTTGAGAGCTATCGACGGTATGGCGGCGCCCGACTCCCGAGTCAACGTCATTCACCTACCTGTGGAATTGTTGGTCCGTGGATTCGGATCCGCCGCCGAAATCTCTCACAATCCGTTTGGGTTCACCGACTTGGGGATCACGATATTACCCAGCCGGAAAAGCGACGTGAGCGACGCCCGCGCGGGCGTGCCCTGTTCCCCGCTCGTCTCGCCGACGCCCGTAGAGTTGGTCGCACGCCGCGCCGGGTATAGACGGGTATCGGACACCGTCGTCCGGTGTGACGAGGGGAGCAGGAGAAAGTCATGGCCAAGAGTCTCGCGGTGGACCTCGACCTCGGAGCCAAACGCGCATCGATGCGGTGGACGAGCCGCGTGCAGGGTGCGGTCTCCACGATCGGCGTCAAGGTCATTCCCTGGATCCCGACCCCGGCCAAGCGGGCGCTGTTCGGCGGCCGCTCGGTGATCATCGACGGCAACACGCTGGACCCGACGCTGCAGCTGATGCTGTCCGGGTTGCACGCCGTCGGCATCGACGGCCTGGTCGTCGACGACGACGCGGCCGCATCCCGCGCCCAGCTGCGCGCGACGACGGCGGCCCTGCCCGGGCCCCAGGTTCACGTCGAGGTGGACGAGATTTCGCTGCCCGGGCCGGCCGGCGAGATCCGCGCGCGCCACTACCGCCCGGCCGACGGGACGGACGCGCCCCTGCTCGTCTTCTACCACGGTGGGGGATGGGTGATCGGCGACCTGGACACCTACGATCCGCTGTGCCGGCTGACGTGCCGGGACGCCGGCATTCACGTGTTGTCGGTCGACTACCGGCTGGCTCCCGAGCACCCGGCGCCGGCCGCGGTCGAGGACGCGTACGCGGCCTTCGAATGGGCGCACGAACACGCCGGCGAACTCGGCGCGGCCCCCGGGCGCGTCGCGGTGGGCGGCGACAGCGCCGGCGGCAACCTGGCCGCCGTCGTCGCCCAGTTGGCACGAAACGAGGGCGGCCCCGCCCCGGTGCTGCAGTGGCTGATCTACCCGCGGACCGACTTCACGGCGCAAACCCGATCCATGGGCCTGTTCGCCCGCGGCTTCCTGCTGACCCGCCGCGACATGGACTGGTTCCAGGCGCAGTACCTGAGGGGTTCGGGGATCGACCCGGCGGATCCACGGCTGTCCCCGCTGCGGGCCGAGTCGCTGTCGGGCCTGGCGCCCGCGCTGATCGCCGTCGGCGGCTTCGACCCGCTGCGCGACGAGGGCGAGGCCTACGCCGCGGCCCTGCGGGCCGCCGGGACCGCGGTGGACCTGCGCTACATGGGCTCGCTGACCCACGGCTTCGTGAACCTGTTCCAGCTGGGCGGCGACAGCGCCGTCGGGACCAGCGAACTGATTTCGGCGTTGCGCGCCCATCTGAGCCGCGCCTGAGTCACCGGGCGTCACGCCGGTACGCTAGAGGCGCCTCTCAAGCGTGCATCACCGTGACAAAGGATCAGCGAACCCGTGGCCGACAAACCCAAACGCCCCCCGCGCTACGACCTGAAGTCCGGCACCGGGAAATCCGGGCGGCTCCTCCAGGTCGCGGGCACCGCGATCGTCGTACTCCTGTTGGTCGGCGTCGTCTACTGGGCCGTCAGCCACAAGAAGAAGCCGGGCGCCACCGGCGAGGGCGACACGGTGCGGGTGACGTCGAGCAAGCTGGTCACCCAGCCGGGGACCAGCAAGCCGAAGGCCGTGGTCACGTTCTACGAAGACTTCCTGTGTCCGGCGTGCGGCAATTTCGAGCGCACATTCGGACCGACCGTTTCGAGGCTGATCGACGTCGGCGCCATCGCCGCCGACTACTCCATGGTGGCGATCCTCGACAGCCAGCGGAACCAGAATTATTCGTCGCGGGCGGGCGCGGCGGCGATGTGCGTCGCCGACGAATCCATCGACGCGTTCCGCCGTTTCCACAGCGCGCTGTACAGCACCGACATCCAGCCCAACGAACGCGGCACCAGCTTCCCCGACAACGCGCGGCTCATCGAACTCGCCCGCGAAGCCGGTGTCGTCGGCAAGGTCCCGGACTGCATCAACAGCGGCAAGTACCTCCCCAAGGTCACCGGCGAGGCGGCGGCCGCCAAGATCAACGCCACCCCGACCATCAAGATCAACGGCGAGGATTACGACCCGTCGACGCCCGACGCGCTGGTCGGCAAGATCAAGTCGATAGTCGGCGACGTGCCGGGCCTGGACACCGCCGTCGCTCCCGCGGCGTGACGACCACCCCGGTGTCCGCGCACGCCCCCGAGGACGGCGGCGAGGCGACGCCGGATTCGCCGAGCCGGGTGCCCGCGCCCAGCGCGTGGTGGGTGCTCATCGGCGGGGTGATCGGCCTGGCCGCGTCGATGACCCTGACGGTCGAGAAGATCCAGCTGCTGCTCAACCCGTCGTACGTGCCGACGTGCAACATCAACCCGATCGTGTCGTGCGGGTCGGTGATGGTGACGCCGCAGGCGTCGGTGCTGGGATTCCCCAACCCGCTGCTCGGGCTGGTGGGTTTCACGGTGGTGATCGTCACCGGCGTCCTCGCTATCGCGAAAGTCCCTCTGCCGCAATGGTATTGGGCCGGACTTACGGTCGGGGTGTTGCTCGGCTCGGTGTTCGTGCACTGGCTGATCTTCCAGAGCCTGTATCGAATCGGGGCGTTGTGCCCGTACTGCATGGTGGTCTGGGTGGTCACCATCGCGCTGCTGGTGGTGAGCGCATCGATCGCGTTTCGTCCGGCGCTGCAGACCGGTGTCCTGCGGGCGCTCTACCAGTGGCGGTGGTCGATTGCCGCGCTGTGGTACACGGCGGTGTTTCTGCTGATCATGGTGCGGTTCTGGGACTACTGGTCGACGCTGTTGTGAGCGCGTGACCCGGATCATCGGCGGCGTCGCCGGGGGCCGGCGCATCGCCGTCCCGCCGCGGGGAACCCGGCCGACCACCGACCGGGTGCGCGAATCACTCTTCAACATCGTCACCGCGCGCCGCGACCTGACCGGGCTGGCAGTGCTCGACCTGTACGCCGGGTCGGGCGCGCTAGGGCTGGAGGCCCTGTCGCGCGGGGCCACGTCCGCGCTCTTCGTGGAATCCGACCAGCGCACTGCGGCGGTGATCGCGCGCAACATCGAGGCGCTGGGGCTGCCCGGTGCAACCCTGCGCCGGGGCGCGGTAGCGGCCGTCGTGGCGGCCGGGGCCGCGTCCCCGGTGGACCTGGTCCTGGCCGACCCGCCCTATGACGTCGACGCTGCGGAGGTGAACGCCGTGCTGGCCGCGCTGACCGCGCACGGCTGGGTGCGCGACGGAACCGTCGCCGCGGTCGAGCGTGCGGCCGGCGGCGCGGCGCTGACGTGGCCCGCGGGCTGGTCGGCGTGGCCCGAGCGCGTCTACGGCGACACCCGCCTGGAGCTGGCCGAATTTGGGTGAGCCTGGCGTGTACCGTCGTTCGACATGAGCGCCGCTCCTCCTCATCGCTCCGTCCCCCGCAAGCGGGAGGTGCCCCCACTGCATCGTCGCCGGCGCGCGACATGAGCGGCGCGGTATGCCCCGGTTCTTTTGACCCGGTGACATTGGGCCACATCGACGTCTTCGAACGCGCCTCGGCCCAATTCGACGAGGTCGTCGTCGCGATCCTGGTCAACCCCGCCAAGAAGGGCATGTTCGATCTCGACGAGCGAATCGCCATGATCGAGGAGTCGACGACGCACCTACCCAACCTGCGGGTGGAGGCCGGGCAGGGTCTGGTGGTCGACTTCGTCCGGGCCCGCGGCATGACCGCGATCGTCAAGGGCCTGCGCACCGGCACCGACTTCGAATACGAACTGCAGATGGCACAGATGAACAAGCACATCGCCGGTGTGGACACGTTTTTCGTGGCCACCACGCCGCGCTATTCGTTCGTGTCCTCGTCGTTGGCCAAAGAGGTCGCGATGCTGGGCGGAAACGTGTCGGAGCTGCTGCCCGAACCGGTGAATCGCCGTCTGCGCGAAAAGCTTTCGGCCCGGCCCTGAGGGCGGTCAGAACACCCGCCTCCGTCGGCGTCCGAGATTTTTGAGTTTTGACGCCCGTAACGGTGGTCCGTGAGAAACTCCTTGCTGGATTTCCTCAGCACACGTATTGAAGGGAATTGGCAGTGGACGAGCGACCTGCCGTCGTACTGGAACCGCGCGCCGAACCCGGTGTGACCCCCGTTCTGGGTGGGTGGCGCGCGACCACCGCGCCGCCGGCATTCGCGCCGGCGGACATCGCTCGCGTCCTCCAACACGTTCGCCACCCGGTCCACGTGGTCCGCGAGGCCGCTAGCGGGCAGCTCGGGCTTGCCATGGGCGGTGAACTGGTGGGCGTCGGTGCGTCCGAGATATCGCTCGTGGCGACGTTGCCGCCGATATACCCGGAGTGGCTCGGCGATCGCGAGTTCTGCGAGGCCCACGGGACCCGTTTCCCTTACGTCACCGGGGCCATGGCAAACGGCATCGCGACGCCGGCTCTGGTGGCGGCGGTGGCGCAGGCCGGCATGCTGGGTTTCTTCGGCGCCGGCGGCCTCGCGTACGCCGACGTGGAGCGCGGCGTGGCCGACATCCGGGCGAGGCTCGCGGGCAGGACCGGAGTCGCGTGGGGGGCGAACCTGATCCACTCGCCCACCGAGCCCGCGCTCGAGGCGCGGGTGGCGGAGCTGTTCATCGCGCAAGACGTCCGCATCGTCGAGGCGTCGGCGTTCATGAAACTGACCCCCGCGGTGGTCCACTACGCGTTGTCCGGTCTGTCGACCGATGCGGCCGGGGCGATCGTCCGCAAAAACCATGTGATGGCGAAGGTTTCGCGGCCGGAGGTCGCTCGCCTGTTCATGGAACCCGCGCCGGCGGCGCTGGTGTCGGCGCTCGAAGCGGCCGGCAAGCTGACTTCGCGGGAAGCCGAGCTGTCGCGGCGGGTGCCGGTGGCGGAAGACATCACGGTCGAGGCCGACAGCGGGGGACACACCGACAACCGCCCGCTGTCATCGCTTTTCTCCGAAATCGCGCTGCTGCGCGACGAGCTGGCGCACCGACATGGCCTCGACAACCGCGTGCGGGTGGGCACCGGCGGCGGGATCAGCACGCCCCAGTCGGTCGCCGGTGCGTTCGCGATGGGGGCGGCGTACGTGGTCACGGGCTCGGTCAACCAGTCGTGTGTCGAGTCGGGGTTGTCGGCTCGCGCGCGCGAGATGCTCGCCAAGGCTTCGGTGGCGGACGTGATGATGGCGCCCGCGTCCGACATGTTCGAGATGGGCGTGAATCTGCAGGTGCTCAAGCGGGGGTCGATGTTCGGCCCGCGGGCGAGGAAGCTCTACGCGTGGTACGCCGGCTACCCGGACCTGGCGGCGGTGACCAGCGAACACCGCGCGGAGCTGGAGAAGATCCTCGGTAAGAGCGTCGACGACGTCTGGGACGAAACACGCCGGTACTGGGAACAGCGGGAGCCGGCGGTGCTCGAACTCGCCGACCGAGACCCGAAGTATCAGATGGCGCTGGTGTTCCGTTGGTATCTGGGCAAATCAAGCCGGTGGGCGATCGAGGGCGATCCGGAGCGCGTCCTGGACTACCAGATCTGGTGCGGCCCATCCATGGGAGCCTTCAACGGCTGGGTGGCCGGGAGTTACCTGGAGAAGTGCGAGCACCGCAACGTCGACCAAGTGGCGCTCAATCTGCTCGAAGGGGCTGCCCGAATCAGCCGCGCCCAGCAGGCGCGAACCTGCGGCGTGCCCGTTCCGATAAGTGCATTCCGTTATATTCCACAGCCATTATCGATAGCGCCCGACAGCGCGGTGTCTGTCTGAACGTCGCCTGACTCGGCTCGCATTGCCGGGGCCGCAGAATTCGTTGCCGCGGAAATGGCGAACACGTGGCAAATATTACTTACTGGTAGTTTTTTCCGCCTGCCCGCTCCTTGGTCGCACGCGGCGGATCCCCCGCCCGGAGACCGAAGCGGAGTTATTGACATTCCGTCAATACGACCGCCTATGCTCTGGTATCGTCCGGCGAGCGTTCGACCCGTCTTGGCTGATCAACCCGGCAAAACCTAACGGTCAGTCTTTACCAACCGGGTTGACAGGCGGTGCGGTAGGTGTTATCGACGCGAAGGAGACCGGTGGTATCCAAGCATCCCCCTGTGGCAGTTGTCGGGGTGAGCGCGCTGTTTCCCGGGTCCCCGGAGGCCGAACGCTTCTGGCGGAACATCGTCGCCGGCGCGGACCTGTTCTCCGACGTTCCGTCGTCGCATTGGAACGTTGACGATTATTACGACCCCGCTCCGGGGATTCAGGGCAAGGTTTACGCCCGCCGCGGCGGATTCTTACCCGATATCGACTTCTCGCCGATGGATTTCGGAATTCCACCGAATGTTGTGCCCGCGACCGACACCGCCCAATTGCTTGGTCTGCGGGTCGCGCAGCAGGTATTGGAGGACGTTGCCGATGGTGACTTTTCCCGACTGGATCGCGAGCGCGTCAGCGTAATTCTGGGCGCGTCCGGCGGCACCGAGATGACCAACTACATGGGCGGCAGCCTGCACCGGCCGGTCTGGGAGCGGGGGCTGCGCGCCGCGGGGCTGTCGGAAGCCGAGATCACCGCGTTCAGCGAGAGCGTCGCATCCGACTACACGCCGTGGCAGGAAAACACCTTTCCCGGCCTTCTCGGCAACGTCATCGCCGGGCGGATCGCCAACCGCTTCGACCTCGGCGGCACCAACTGCGTCATCGACGCCGCGTGTGCGAGCTCGCTGGCCGCTCTCGAGGTCGGGCTGCACGAGCTGTATCTCGGCGAGTCGGACATGGTGATCGCCGGTGGGGTCGACGCCTTCAACGACATCTTGATGTTCATGTGCTTCGCCAAGGTCACCGCGCTGTCGCCCACCGGCGACTGCCGCCCCTTCTCCGACCAGTCGGACGGCACCATGCTGGGCGAGGGGCTGGCGATGTTGGCGCTCAAGCGCCTCGACGACGCCGAACGCGATGGTGACCGGATCTACGCCGTGATCCGCGGCATCGGCACGTCTTCGGACGGCCGCGCCAAGAGCATCTATGCCCCGAGCCCGGCCGGTCAGGCGAAGGCCCTTCGCCGCGCCTATGCCGCCGCCGGCTACGGACCCGAAACCGTCGGGCTGGTGGAAGCCCACGGCACGGGGACCAAGGCCGGCGATGTCGCCGAATTCACCGCGCTGCGAGAGGTGTTCGACGGTTCGGGGCGGGCGGACCGGCAATGGTGCGCGCTCGGCTCGGTGAAATCTCAGGTCGGCCACACCAAAGGCGCGGCCGGTGCCTGCGGCCTGTTCAAGACCGTGCTGGCGCTGCACCACAAGACGCTGCCACCGACCATCAAGGTCGATCGGCCCAACCCGGCCCTGGAAATAGAGCAGTCGCCGTTCTATCTCTCGACGCAGGCGAAACCATGGGTGGCCGTCGACGGCCTCCCGAGGCGCGCGTCCGTCAGCTCATTCGGCTTCGGCGGCACCAACTTTCACGTCACGGTCGAGGAGTACACGGGCGCCGGAAACCGCGCGTGGCGCTACCGATCCTGGGATTGCGAACTGATAGTGCTCGGCGCGCCCACCGCCGCGGCGCTTTCCGAACAGGCCGCCGGGCTGTCCGCGTCACTGGTCGACGATCCCGACATGCTCGGCTACCTCGCGCGGAGCACGCAATCCGCCTACGACGCCACCGCGCCGCACCGCCTGGCCGTCGTCGCCGACAGCGTGGCGAACCTACGCGCGATGCTCGACGAGGCCGCGGCCAAACTCGGAACCCCCGACCTGGCAACATCGTTCGGCTCGCCGCGGGGTTACTACTACTCGGCGCAACGACCGGGTCCGGTCGCACTGTTGTTCCCGGGGCAGGGCAGCCAGTACGTCGGCATGGGCGCCGACGTGCCGCAGCTCTACGAGCCGGCGCTGGCGCCGTGGGAACTGGCCCGGGCCGAACTGCTGAACGCCGACCGCGACCTGCACCAGGTCGTCTGGCCGAGAACGGCGTTCAGCGACGACGAGCGCGCGCTGCAGGCGGGCGAGTTGACGAGGACCGAGTGGGCGCAACCGGGCATCGGCGCGCACAGCCTGAGCCTGCTCTCGGTGATCCGTGCCCTCGGCATCACACCCGTGGCCGTCGGCGGACACAGCTTCGGCGAGGTCACCGCGCTGTGCGCGGCCGGCGTTTTCAGCGAAGAGGTGGCGCTGCTGATCGCCCGCGCGCGCGGGGCGTTGATGGCCGAAGCCGCCATCAACAGCGACGGGGCGATGTGCGCGGTGACCGCGCCCGTCGACTGGGTGCGCAAGCTGATCAGCGAGTATGGGCTGCCGGTGGCCATCGCGAACTACAACGCCCCCGACCAGTTTGTGCTCTCGGGCGAAAGCGCAGCTATAGACGATGCGGCGCAACGGTTTATGGAGGCGGGCATCAACGCGCGGCGCCTCGACGTCGCCACCGCCTTCCATTCCGACATCGTCACCCCGGCCGCGGCTCCGTTCGCCTCGTTCCTCGACCAGATTCCGTTCGAAGCGCCGCAGGTGCCGGTCTACGCGAACGCGACGGCGCAGCCGTACGCCGGCGACCCCCACCAAATGCGGAGCACGCTGGCCAACCAGATCGCGCAGCCGGTGCGGTTCGCCGAACAGATTCAGGCGATGTGGCAGTCCGGCGCGCGCACCTTCATCGAGGTCGGCCCCGGCGCCGTGCTGACGGGTCTGGTCGGCAAGTGTCTCGCCGGCGAGGAGCACTCCGCCGTGTCCTTGGACACCAAGGGCCGCAACGGCATTCGATCGCTCTGGATTGGGCTGGCCCAGCTCGCGGCCGCGGGCGTCCCGATGAATTTCGAAAGCCTCTGGGCCGACTACCGCGTCGTCGACGACCCGCGGACCAAGGAGCGGCCGAAGCTGACACTGAAGATCAACGGATCCAACTATGGACGACCCCAGATGAGCAACGAGCCCGTCCAACGGGCTGCCGGCAACCCCACCGACCGCAGTGCCCGAAGCAACGGACACAGGACCGAATCGGAGTACAAATTGGCGCAATCCGAGTCGTACACAACCGTCGTCCCGACCGCGACCGCGTCCCCTCCCGCCCCGCCTTCCTCGCCGACGCTCCAGATCGGCGCCGACGTGGTGGCCGAGCTGATCGCCGCCGTCGGGACCGTGCAGGAGGGAATCGGCCAAATACAACGGCTGCTGCAAGGTCTCGCGCCGGGGGCCCCGGTGGCCGCCCCGCCCGCCTCGCCCCCGGTCGTCTCCGTCGTCCCCAACGGGAAACCGGCGATGCCCACGCCGCCGCCGGCCCCCGCCGTCCGCAACGGCGGCCCCTCGGTGCCGGCGGCGCCGGCGGTCCCGGCCGTGCATAACGGCACCCCGGCGGCCCACAACGGGACGGCGGCACCGGTGAGCACGCTTGCGCCGGCGACCGTTTCGGCTGCCGGTGGGGAGTTGGTGACCCAGATGTTGGAGGTGGTGGCGGACAAGACGGGTTATCCGGTGGAGATGCTGGATTTGTCGATGGCATTGGAAGCCCATCTGGGTATTGATTCGATCAAGCGGGTGGAGATTTTGTCCGCGGTGCAGCAGCGGGTCCCGGCGCTGCCCGAGGTGGAGGCCGCCACGATGGCGACGCTTGGCACCTTGCGGGAGATCGTCGATTACCTGCAAGGTCTGACGGCTCCGGCTGCGAGCAATGGCAGTCCGCCTGCGCCGGCGGCGGTTTCGGTTGCCGGTGGGGAGCTGGTGACCCAGATGTTGGAGGTGGTGGCGGACAAGACGGGTTATCCGGTGGAGATGCTGGATTTGTCGATGGCATTGGAAGCCCATCTGGGTATTGATTCGATCAAGCGGGTGGAGATTTTGTCCGCGGTGCAGCAGCGGGTCCCGGCGCTGCCCGAGGTGGAGGCCGCCACGATGGCGACGCTTGGCACCTTGCGGGAGATCGTCGATTACCTGCAAGGTCTGACGGCTCCGGCTGCGAGCAATGGCAGTCCGCCTGCGCCGGCGGCGGTTTCGGTTGCCGGTGGGGAGCTGGTGACCCAGATGTTGGAGGTGGTGGCGGACAAGACGGGTTATCCGGTGGAGATGCTGGATTTGTCGATGGCGTTGGAAGCCGATCTGGGTATCGATTCCATCAAGCGGGTGGAGATTTTGTCCGCGGTGCAGCAGCGGGTCCCGGCGCTGCCCGAGGTGGAGGCCGCCACGATGGCGACGTTGGGCACGCTGCAAGAGATCGTCGACTACCTCCAAGGCCTGACGGCCCCGACCGAGGCAGGTGATCGCCTCCCTTTTGACTTAGCCGGAGCGGGGATCGCGCGCTATGCGGTGCGTGCGATTCCTGCTCCGGCTAGCGGAATGGGAATGCCCGGTCTCTACACCGCCACCAACGTGGAGATCGTCACCGCGCAAGACGCCACCGACGCCATTGCCGACGCGCTGGCCGCGATCCTGCGCACGCATGGCGTGAACGCCACGCTCGTGGCCGAGCCAAACGCCAACGCCGAGGCGGTGATCCACCTCGGCGGTCTACGGCGAACCGCCAGGCGCGACGACACGCTGGCCATCAACCGAACGGTCTTCGCGGACGCCCAGCGGGTCGCCGCGAGGTTCGCCGAACACGGCGGCGTCTTCGTCACCGTCCAAGACACCAACGGCACCTTCGGACTGCTCACCGACCCAGGCCCGCGCGCCTGGGCCGGCGGCATCGGCGCCCTCGCCAAGACGGCCGCACAAGAGTGGACCCAAGCGCAGGTGAAGGCGATCGACATCGCGGTCGGAGAGCGGTCGCCGCTTGCGGTGGCCGAACAGCTCGCGCAGGAGATACTGGCGGGCGGGGCCGAACTGGAAGTGGGCCTGGGCAGCGCGCACGGCCGGGTCACGGTTGTCGCGGACGCCCGCCGGGTGACCACCCACGCGCGCCGCATCGACCATCGCGACGTGATCGTGGTGTCGGGTGGGGGTCGCGGCGTGACGGCAGCGTCGGTGATCGCCCTGGCGAAGGAGACCCGGGCCACCTTCGTGCTGCTGGGACGCACGGAGCTTTCCGACGAACCTCCCGAGGCGCACGGCCTGACAACCGACGCCGAACTCAAGCGGGCGCTGCTCTCGAGCGCCGTGACACGAGGGCTTAAGCCCACGCCCAAAGAGTTGGAACAGCAGGTGCAGCGCGTCCTCGCGGATCGCGAGGTGCGGGCGACGGTTGCCGCCCTGACCGCCGCGGGCTCCCGGGTCCGTTATGCCGCGACCGATGTGCGCGACGCGTCCACGCTCGACGCTCTACTGGACGGCGTGCGAGCCGATTTCGGGCCTATCACCGGATTGGTGCACGGGGCGGGCGTATTGGCCGATGCGCCCTTGCACAATAAGACCATCGACGGGTTCGACCGTGTCTTCGATACCAAGGTCGGCGGCCTGTGCGCGCTGCTGGACGTCACCGCCGGCGATCCACTGAAAATCATCTGCCTGTTTTCCTCGGTGGCGGCGCGCAGCGGCAACGCCGGCCAAAGCGACTACGCCATGGCCAACGAGATCCTCAACAAGGTGGCTCTGGCGGAGCAGGCGCGACGCGGCCCGACCTGCCTGGTGCGGGCCTTGGGTTGGGGGCCATGGGATTCCGGCATGGTCACGCCCGGCCTGAAGGCGATGTTCGAGTCGCGCGGCATCGGGTTGATCCCGCTTGCCGACGGCGCGCGGGCGTTCGTCTCCGACGTGCTGGACGCGGAGACCGACGACCCCGAGGTCACCCTCGGTGACGGCGTATCGGCAGGCGTGTCAACCCATCCGATGCCGGCCGAGGGCCGGATCGCGCGGGTGCTGGCCCAGGTGCGACGGCAGCCGCAGCTGGCGGATCACCGCGTCCGGGGCAACGTCGTGCTACCAGTGGTGCAGGTCCTGGAATGGTTCGTGCGGATGGCCGAGGCGTGCCGCCCCGGACAACTCGTGCAGCGTCTGCTCGACCTCAGGGTGCTGCGCGGCGTGACCCTGAACGAGTTCGAGGGACAGGGCGACCCGATGCTGGTGCGCGCCGCGCCGGTGCAAGATCTGCCGGATCGACTCGCCTGCACGCTGTCCGACATCACCGGATCGACTCCCTACTATTCCGGCACGGCCGAAATGGGTTCGGCCCCAGAGATTGCGCCGGCGGCACCGACCGCGCCAGCCGGTGGACACCGGCTGGACCGCGACACCTGCTACAGCAACGGCGCGCTCTTCCACGGCCCCGCGTTCCAGGTCCTCGAAGACGTCGAGTGCCTGGCCACGAGCGCGACGGCGTCGCTGCACGGCCTGACGAAAGCGCGTTGGCAGGGCGAGGGCTGGGCCACGGATTCCGCGGCGCTCGACGGCTGCCTGCAATTGGCGTTGGTGTGGAGTTACGCACAGCTCGGTCGCCCGGTGCTGCCCCTGCGGGTCGGGGAGGTGGTGCGCTACCGCGCCGGGGTGCTCGGCGACGGATTGCGGTGTGTGCTCTCCAACGGAGATGCCAAGAACAGCGGAGCCGTCTGCGACTTGGATCTCATCGACGCGGGCGGTCACGTGGTGGCCAGCCTCAGACGCCTCGAGTTGTACCCCTACGGCGGCTGATGTTTTCACCCGTCGCGATCGTGGGCCAGGGCTGCGTCCTGCCCGGCGGCCTGAGCCCCGACGAGTTATGGCGGACGGTGCGCGACGGCCGAGACGCGCTCGGCTCGGTGCGACCCGGCCAGTGGGGGGTAGCGGCGGCGCGCATCGTCCGCGACGAAAAGGACGCCCCCTTCCTCGATCACGCCTGGTCGGACCGCGGCGGATACGTGCGTGGCTTCGACGAGATCTTCGACGCCGGCCGTTTCCTGCTCGGCGCCAACGAGTTTCGGGGCCTGGACCCCCTGTACCTGTGGGCCGTCGAGGCCGCCCGGCAAGCCCTGCAGAGCGCCGGCTGGCGCCTGGGTGAGATCCCGGGCCGGTCCGGGGTCGTCATGGGCAACTTGAGCTACCCGACGAAGTCGATGATCGACCTGGCCCAAAAGGTATGGCGCGGAAGCGAACACGGGGCCGACTGGCGCAACCGCTTCATGTCCGGCCTGCCAGCCCATATCATGGCCGACGCACTGGGATTGACCGCAGGCGCCGCGGCCCTCGACGCCGCGTGTGCGTCCTCGTTGTACGCGATCAAGCTGGCCTGCGACCGACTCCACGACGGCACGGCGGACGTGATGGTGGCGGGCGGCGTGAACGGAGCCAGCGACCTGCTCCTGCACGTCGGCTTCACCGCGCTGCAGGCGCTCAGTCGGACCGGAAGGTCGCGCCCCTTCCACCGCGGCGCCGACGGATTGGTGCCCGCCGAGGGCGCGGCGTTTCTGGTGCTCAAACGGCTCGACGACGCGATCGCCGACGCCGACCCGATACAGGGCGTCATCCGGGCGGTCGGGCTCAGCAACGACGGGCGGGGACAGGGCCCGCTCGTGCCGTCGCAGGAAGGACAGGAGCGGGCCATGCGGCTCGCCTACGAAGTGGCCGAGCTCGAGCCGCGAGACATCTCGCTCGTCGAGTGCCACGCTACCGGAACCTCGCGCGGCGACCTGACCGAGCTGATGAGCATGGCGCGCATCTTCGCGGGCATGTCGGACCTACCCATCGGATCACTGAAATCCAATCTGGGACACTCGATCACGGCATCGGGCGCGGCGGGAGCGATCAAGGTGCTCGCGGCGATGCGCGCGGGCATCCGGCCCCCCACCCTGCACGTCGACGACCCGTTGCCGTTCATCGCCGACTCGCCATTCCGGTTACTCACCGAGGCCGAACCCTGGGAGTGCAGCGGGCCGCGCCGCGCGGCCGTGAACAACTTCGGTTTCGGCGGCAACAACGCCCACCTGCTGCTCGAAGAATGGATCCCGCCCACCGGCGACATTCCCGCCCGGCCGAGGGTCACCGTTTCCCGCGCGGATGACGACATCGCGATCGTCGGCGTCAGCCTGCTGGTCGGCGACGACGAAACGGCCTCGGTGGCAGATCACCTGAAGAAGGCCGAACCGATTCCGACCCGCGGGGCGGGCGGCGCCCGCCGGGCTCGGATGACCGAGGTCCGCCTGGACGTCACCCAAACACGCTTTCCCCCCGCGGATCTCAGCCAGACGCTGCCCCAGCAGCTGGCCCTTCTCGGCGCTGCCGTGAACATCGAGACGGTGATCGGCGGGCTGCCGCCGGACCGGACGAGCGTCATCGTCGGGATGGGCTGCGACGCCGAGATCACCCGACTGGGGCTGCGGTGGCGGTTGGCCGACGAGATCGACGACCCCACCGAACTGGCGGCGGCGCGCGATGCGGTCGTCCCCGGATGGACGGCCGCCGGCGTCGTCGGCGCCATGCCCAACATCGTCGCCAACCGCCTTAACCGCCAATTCGACCTGCGGGGACCGAGTTTCACGGTGTCCAGGGAGGAGCTCTCCGGCACCACCGCGCTGGAGATGGCCGCCCGCGCCCTGCGGCGAGGCGAGGTCGACGCGGCCGTCGTCGGCGCGGTGGACCTCAGCTGTGAACCGGTGCACGAGGCTGCGGCGCGCGCACTGCTCGGGTCGGGCGAGCAGACACCCGGCGACGCCGCCGTCGTCGTGGTGCTCAAACGTGCCGAGGACGCCCATCGGGCCGGTGACGCCGTCCTGGCCACCCTGCCCGCGGATCAGCAACCACACGGCGAGTGCCTTCATTTGGGCACCGCGCCGGGCGCGATGAACCTGTCGTCGCTGCTGGGCCACGCGCACGCCGCATCCGGTCTGCTGCAGGTCGTCGCGGGCGCGCTCTACGGCGTCCTGGGCGTGTGCCCCGATGGCACGCCGTGGACGGCCGAAAAGCGTTCGGTGGTGGTCGCGCTCAGGGGCCTCGGGGGCCAGGAACAGCAAATCGTGCTCGCGCTACCGCCACCCGCGCACCACGACGCGTTCGGGAGTCTGTTCTCCACGCCTCCCTCTGGGAAACACGAACGGTTGGGTTTTCCGGCTCACCACGTCACCCCTCAACTGGAGCGGCCCATGACAACACACCTGCCCGTCCCGCCCGCCCTGCCCAAGGTCGCGGAGGCAATGGCACGGGTGCCGCTCGGCGCGGACCTGCTCGGGCAGGCGCCACGGGAGCCACTGTCGATCGGTGAGCACGGCCAAAAACCGTTGGCCCACAATGACGTCGGGTATCGGCCCCACGCGGGCGCCTACCGCGCGATCCAACCGTCCCCGCCCCCCGGCAAGGAGTTACCCAAGCCGACGATCAAGCGTCCCCCGGTGGGCCTCGCGCTGGACAAGGACGGCCTGCGCGTGCACGCCTCGGGCAAGATCTCCGACATCTTCGGCCCCGCGTTCGCGGTGCAGGACGGCTACGCGCGGCAGGTGCGGATGCCGGAACCCCCGTTGCTGCTGGCGGATCGGCTGCTTGGCATCGACGCCGAGCCGGGCAAGAGCGGCACCGGAACACTGTGGACCGAAACCGATGTCACCGCCGACGCCTGGTGGCTGCATCAGGGCCGGATGCCGGCCGGAATCATGATCGAGGCCGGGCAGGCCGACCTCATGCTCATCTCCTGGATGGGCGCCGACTTCGCCAACAAGGGCGAGCGGGTGTATCGGCTGCTGGGCTGCGAGGTGACCTACCTGGGCGGCTTGCCCGAGATCGGCGACACGCTGCGCTTCGACATCCACGTCGACGGACACGCCCGGCAGGGCGACATCCGCCTGTTCTTCTTCCACTACGACTGCACGATCGACGGTGTCGAGCGGATGTCCATGCGCAACGGCCAGGCCGGGTTCTTCTCCGACGAGGAGTTGGCCGCGTCGGGCGGGATCCTGTGGCGCCCCGAGGACGAAACCGTCGACGGCCCAATGGAGCCGACCCCGGCGCGAACGTCGCGGACCTCGTTGCAGCGCGCCGACCTGGAGGCGATCGCGGCGGGCGACATCTGGCGCACGCTCGGTCCCGGCTTCGAGCGCGCCGCCAGCCACACCCGCACGCCGAGCATCGCCGGCGGCAAGATGCTGTTCGTCGAGGAGGTGACCCGCCTGGACTTCGCCGGCGGCCCGTGGGGCCGCGGCTACCTGCGCGCCGTCGAGCACATCACCCCCGATAAATGGTATTTCGACGGTCATTTCAAGAACGACCCGTGCATGCCCGGCACGCTCATGTACGAGGCCACAATGCAGACGATGGCCATCTACATGACCGCCCAGGGCATGACCATGGCCTGCGACGGGTGGCGCTTCGAGCCCGTGCCGTTCGAGACGTACAAACTGGTCTGCCGCGGCCAGGTCACCCCGCGATCGCGCGAGCTGGTTTACGAGGTGTTCGTCCGCGAGGTCATCGCCGGGCCCGAGCCCACGCTGTTCGCCGATTTGCTGTGCACCGTCGACGGATTGCCGGCCTTCCACTGCCGGCGGATGGGACTGCGGCTCTCACCCGGCTGCCCGATGGACATGGGCGTCAAAGAGCTGGAAGGCTACGTCGAACCCAAACCCGTCGCCGAAGGTCACGGGGTTAAGTTCGACTACGCCGCGATGCTGGCGTGCGCCATCGCCAAGCCTTCCCTGGCGGTTGGTCCGCTTTACGAGAAGTTCGACACTCACCGCAGGGTCGCGCGGCTGCCGGGTCCGCCCTACCACTTCATGTCCCGGGTCACCGAGGTGGTGGGCGAGCTCGGCGTCGCGACGCCCGGCGCGCAGGTCGTCGCGGAGTACGACGTTCCCAGCGACGCTTGGTATTTCGCCGAGAACAAGGGCTCGAACGCGCGGCCGACGATGCCCAACGCGGTCCTCATGGAGATCGCGCTGCAACCCTGCGGCTGGCTGGGCGCCTATGCCGGCTGCCCACTCGACTTCGATGTCGACCTCTTCTTCCGCAACCTCGACGGAACCGGCGTACAGCACCGGGAGATCACGCCGTCGACCGGCACCTTGCGAATCAAGGCCGTGCTCAAGAACATCGCCCAGGCCGGCGGGACCATTATCGTGACCTTCGACGGCGAAATCTCCGCCGACGACGGCATCGTCTACACGTTCGACACGGTGTTCGGCTACTTCCGTCTCGAAGCGTTGCAGCAACAGGTCGGGCTCCCGGTCAGCGAGGACCAGCGTGCCCTGTTGGAACTTCCCTGCGAGGCACCCGTCGTCGACCTGGGTGCGCGTCCGGCCGAATTCTTCGGCCCGGGAGCGCGACTGGCCGACCCGATGCTGTTGATGATCGACCGGGTCACGGGGCGTTGGCCCACCGCCGGCGGCGCCGGACTGGGCCGGTGGCGGGCCGTCAAGGACATCAACCCCGCCGAGTGGTACTTCAAGGCGCACTTCTACCGCGACCCGGTGCAGCCGGGGTCGCTGGGCATCGAGATGCTGCTCCAGCTACTACAATTCGCGATGCTCGACCTGGGTTTCGGTGACGAGAAGGGGACCTCGGCGCGCTTCGAGCCGGTGGCCATCGGAGAAGCGATCACCTGGCGGTATCGCGGTCAGATCGTGCCCACCAACAAACAGATCACGGCGGAGATAGAGATCACCCGCATCGAGCGCGGTGCAACCGGCATCCTGGCGGTGGCCGACGCGTCCCTGTGGTGCGACGCGATACGGATCTACAGCGCAACCAATTTGGCCATGCGCATCGCACCCGGCGAGCCCCCAGTGTCCGACACCGGTTCGGCCACCACGCTGGAGACGACGATCGATCCCGCTTCGGACGCCTGGGTGCTCGACCACTGCCCGACGTATGTGATCCCTTCGCTGCCAATGACGTCGGTGCTGGACCTCTTCGCGCAGGCGGCCAGCCGGGCGACGGGCGGGGCCAAGGTGGTCGAAATCAGCGACCTGCGTTTGGTTCGCTGGGTCGTCGTCGATGCGCCGACACGGCTACGCGTGGTGGTCGAGCCCGTCGACCCGGGCCGCTTCGACGGGCGCCTCGAGGTGTGGCGGGATGCGCCCCGAGCCGAGTTGTCGCGCTGGGAGACCCACGCCGAGGCCGTGATCTTCACCGCGAACCACTACACGGGCGAACCCGTAACACCCGCCCCGCTGCACGACGCGGTGCCCTACGCCAGCCCGTACGACGGCACGGTGTTCCACGGGCCCGCGTTCCAAACCCTGATGGACGGTGCCCGAATCGGCCGCAACGGCTCATCGGGGACGCTCGCGGTGGAGCGGTGCAAGGTCCCCGTGGGTGAGCAACACCCGGGGCTGCTCGACGGTGCGTTCCACATCGTGCCCCACACCGCGATGAACGTGTGGACCACGGACACCTCGGATGTCGCCAGCTACGCGGACGCCGCGGACACGACCGTCGGATTCCCGCGCCGCGTGATCTGGGCGCGCTTCTACGGCGACGCCCCGCAGGCGGGGACGGTGGACGTGCAGACGCGGTTCGTCGGATTCGACGACGCCGACGACCGACTGCCGGTCGTCGATCTCTGGCTCAGCGTCGCGGGCAAGCCCTGGGCCTACCTCCGCATCGTCGAATTCCTCTTGGACAAGGGTCATCTGGTCCAGGTCAGCGGCGCCAAGCGGCGCGCGTTCCTTGCCGAGCAGCGCGCGGTGCCCGGCATGTCGTTGAGCGACCGGCTGGGCCGCGGCGTGGTCACACTCGATCCGGCGCGCGCCGCAACGCAGGACTGGTTCAAAGGCACCCTGCGGGCGGTGTATGACACCGAGGGCCAAGGCAACTCACTGATCGCCGATATTGCCGCCAAGGAAGCCGTCGCAGACGCCGCCCACGGCGCGATCCACCCATCCCAGGTGCTCGTCGTCGACGGGAAGGTCAGCTGCCCGGCCCTGCCGCTGGAGCGAATCTCCGTCGAGGTCGAACAGACGGACCGGGGCGAATGGCGGGCGAGCGCGTCGTTGCACACGGACTGGCAACCGGTGCGCAGCTGGTCGACCGACAGGCTGGGAATACCGCCGGACGGGTTCGCCGACCTGGTCCACTGGGCCCTGCTGTCGCGCTACGTCAGGCACGTCATCGTCACGGACCCGGCCGCGATGGCGGCAATTCGGGGCCGTCCCGTGCTGCTGCTGGGCAACCATCAGGTGCAGGTCGAGTCGATCCTGGGCACGTCGATCGCGTCGTGGTTGACCGACACGAAAGTCGTCACGATCGCGCACGCCAAGCACCAAACCCGATGGGTGGGTGCTCTGACGCGGCTGGCGGATGCCACCGCGAACGGAAAACCGGGCAGCACCAGGTACTTCGACCAGCGCAACCCGGCGCAGTTCTTGAGCCTGATCGAGGAGATCAAGCGCGACGTCGCCGCCCACGCGGTGTCGACCATGGTGCACGCCGACGGAACGCGATCGGTCCGCTCCGGCCAGCGCGTCGAGCGGCTGACCTCCACGCTGCTGGACCTGGCCATCGCCGCGTCGTTGCCGATCGTGCCGGTGTACTTCGCCGGGGGCCTGCCGAAGGAACCGGTGGAGCACAAGCTCGAGGTGCCGTATCGGCATGCGGCGCAGGACTACATCTTCGGCCGGCCGATCATGCCCGCCGAGTTGGTCGCCTGGCCCTACGCCGAACGGCGACGCCGCATCATGGACGCCATCAATGCGCTCGCGCCGTTCAGCGATGCGCCGCACGAGCCGAATTATGCTGTGGAGGACCGGATTGCGGCCGCCGCCCCGGGTGCGTCCCCGCTTGAGTCGATATGGGACTGCATCGAAGACGCCCTGGACGCGCTCCCCGCGGACTGGCGAAGCACGATCGGCGGCGACGAATGGATGGCGACCCGGTCAACCCAGCGCCACAGCCCTCAGTCGCAATGATGGCTCTGATCGTGGTGACCCTCCGCCGCCGCGGGGGAGCCGCCCATCATCCGTAGCATCGGGAGCCCGCCCGAAGTGACGAACCGCACGATCAGGACGGCCGCGATGACGAGGAAGGCGATATTGAGCCAGGTGGTGTAGTTCCACGAGATCGACGCCTCCATCACCGTGGCGTTGCGCTGCCTGGGGATGAGACCGGTTGTGCCGAAAAGCAATTCGACCAGGTATCCGGCGGCGACCATCGCGGCGTAGAAGGTGCCGAGCAGCGTGAGCATCATCCTGGTTCCGTAGTACTTGCGGTAGATGTTCAGGATCGGCAGGATCAGCAGGTCGGCGTAGATGAACGCGATGACGCCGCCGAAGCTGATGCCGCCGTTCCACAGCACCGCGGCCAGCGGCACGTTGCCGATCGAGCAGACGAACGACACGATTGCGACGATCGGCCCGACGATCGGCCCCCACACCGCCGACCAGCCCGGGTGATCGGTCAAAAAGAAGATGCGCCAAAAGCTTTCGGGCACCCACGCCGCGATGGCACCCGCGATCAGCAGGCCCAGCACGAGGTCGCGCAGGATCGCCAACCACTCCATCACGAACACGTGCGAGACCGAGGTGAAACCTTCTGGGGAGAAGAGCCGTTGGGCGAACGAGCCCTGCTTCTGGATGGACATGTCCATGGCGGCATGGCCCTCCATCGAGCCGGCGATCCCGCGCTCGGCCTGCTGCCGAGCGGCATCGACGAGCCGGGACCGCACGAACAGCCGGAAGAGAACGGCGAGCACCACGATCATCAGCGGGCCGCCCACGAATTCCGCGGCGGTGAACTGCCAGCCCATCAGCAGCGCCAGGATGATGCCCAACTCGACCACGAGGTTCGTCGAACCGATCTCGAACGCCATCGCGGCGGTGAAGTTGGCACCCTTGCGGAACAGCGAGCGGGCCAGGGCCACCGCGGCGTAGGAGCACGACGATGACGCGGCCCCCAGCCCGGCGGCCACCGCCAGCGTGCGTGGCCGGTCGTCGCCCATCAGGCTCACGATCGTCGAACGGCGCACCACGGCCTGCACCACTGCCGATAGGGCGAAACCCAGGATCAGTGCCCATAGGATTTCCCATGTCATCGACCCCGCCAAGCCCAGGGCATGACCGACCGCTGCCAGCGCTCTCATCGAGGCCTCCGCTTTGGTTGCGTGATTCGGCGATTTCCCCGCGTAGCCTATACCCCTAGGGGGTATACGTCAAGGTGAGAAACGGCCGTTTGCGCGCGGAGAGGGCCATGAACCCTAGAATGGCTGCAAATCGGTGCGGGGGCCGGCAAAGAATATGGACGGAACAACCCCGCGCGGCTGCCGGGCCCGCGGAAACGGCGTGAACGGGCATTTTCTATGGAATTCACTGGTGGCGAACGGACGCGGAGGGCAAATGCCCGACACACCGGCCGCGCCACCGCTGTCACAGACGTAACAACAGGCACACTGGTAACAACGAGTTTTTTCGGCAAGACGCCAGGAGGGTATGGCCGTGTACCGAGTTTTTGAAGCGCTGGACGAATTGGGCGCCATCGTCGAAGAGGCGCGTGGCGTGCCCATGACGTCCGGCTGCGTCGTGCCCCGCGGTGACGTGCTGGAACTGATCGACGACATCAAGGACGCGATCCCGGGCGAGCTGGACGACGCCCAGGACGTGCTCGACGCGCGTGACTCGATGCTGCAGGACGCCAAGTCGCACGCCGAATCCATGGTTTCCTCGGCGACCACCGAATCGGAATCGATGCTCAACCACGCCCGCGCCGAGGCGGACCGGCTCCTGTCGGACGCGAAGGCGCAGGCCGACCGGATGGTCAGCGAGGCGCGCCAGCACAGCGAGCGGATGGTCGGCGAGGCTCGCGAGGAGGCGATGCGCATCGCCACGGCGGCCAAACGCGAGTACGAGGCCAGCGTCAGCCGCGCCCAGGCCGAGGCCGACCGGCTGATCGAGAACGGCAACATCTCCTACGAGAAGGCCGTGCAAGAGGGCATCAAGGAGCAGCAGCGCCTGGTCTCGCAGAACAGCGTGGTGGAGGCGGCGAACGCCGAGGCCACCCGCCTCATCGACACCGCACACGCCGAGGCCGACCGGCTGCGGGGCGAGTGCGACATCTACGTCGACAACAAGCTCGCCGAGTTCGAGGAGTTCCTCAACGGCACGCTGCGGTCGGTGGGGCGCGGTCGCCACCAGCTGCGCACGGCCGCCGGCACCCACGACTACGCGACCCGCTAGCGGCGATCGCGAGCCCGGCGAGCCGGGTGAAGCGGGTCGCCGCCATCCGGACCAGCGGCTTATCGCGCACTTTCATTACGCGCGCGGCGCCGTAGGATTTGCTCTATGACGCGGCAGCACAGCACCACGCAGCGCCGTTCGACCTCGCCGATGACCATCGACATCACCAGGCTGGGGCGGCGTCCGGGCGCGATGGTCACCCTGCGCGAGACCGTGCCCAGCCCGTCGCGCATCGGACTGGACATGATCGCGATCGACCGCGCCGCCCCGTTGGAACTGGACCTGCAGGTGCAGTCGGTGTCGGAAGGCGTGCTGGTCACCGGGACGGTGGCCGCGCCCACGGTCGGCGAATGCTCCCGCTGCCTGACGCCGGTCACCGGGCGGGTGCAGGTCCGGTTGACCGAACTGTTCGCCTACCCGGACAGCACGACCGAGGCGACCACCGAGGAAGACGAGGTCGGCCACATCGTCGACGACACCATCGACCTCGAGCAGCCCATCATCGACGCCGTCGGGCTGGAGCTGCCGTTCGCGCCGGTGTGCGAGCCGGATTGCCCGGGGCTGTGCCCCGAATGCGGCGTCGCGCTCGCGGCCGAGCCCGGCCATCACCACGATCGCATCGACCCGCGATGGTCGAAGCTGGCCGACATGTTGCGGGAGCCGCCCCAACCGGACGACACGCCGGGGGACCAGCGGTGACGTCGCGGCAAGCCCTGCTCGAGGCGCTCGGGGTCGAGCTGCCCGACGAGCTGCTGTCGCTGGCCCTTACGCATCGCAGCTACGCCTACGAGCATGGCGGGCTGCCCACCAACGAGCGCCTGGAATTCCTCGGCGACGCCGTGTTGGGCCTGACCATCACCGACGAGCTCTACCACCGCCATCCCGACCGGTCCGAGGGTGACCTGGCCAAGCTGCGGGCCAGCGTGGTCAACACCCAGGCGCTGGCCGACGTTGCGCGGAACCTGTCCGAGGAGGGCCTCGGCGTCCACTTGTTTCTCGGTCGGGGCGAGGCGAACACCGGCGGAGCCGACAAGTCGAGCATCCTGGCCGACGGCATGGAGTCACTGCTGGGCGCGATCTACCTGCAGCACGGCATCGAAACGGCGCGCGAGGTCATCCTGCGGCTGTTCGGCGCGCTGCTGGACGCCGCGCCGACGCTGGGGGCCGGGCTGGACTGGAAGACCAGCCTGCAGGAGCTGACCGCGGCGCGGGGCATGGGGGCGCCGTCGTACGTGGTCACGTCCACCGGCCCGGACCACGACAAGGAGTTCACCGCGGTCGTCGTCGTGATGGAGACCGAATACGGGTCGGGTGTGGGCCGCTCCAAGAAGGAGGCCGAACAAAAGGCCGCCGCCGCGACCTGGAAAGCGCTCGAAGCGCTGGACACCGCGGGAAAAACCTCCGCCTAGTTTGATGATCCGCTGAATGCCCGAACTACCCGAAGTCGAGGTGGTGCGCCGCGGCTTGGCGGCCCACGTCGTGGGCAAGACGATCACCGCGGTCCGGGTGCATCATCCCCGCGCGGTGCGCCGCCACGAGGCCGGCCCCGCCGACCTCACCGCCCGGCTGCTCGACGCGAAGATCACCGGGACCGACCGGCGCGGCAAGTACCTATGGCTGCTGCTCGACGACCCGGACGCGGCGCTCGTCGTCCACCTCGGCATGAGCGGGCAGATGCTGCTGGGAAAGGTGCCGCGCTCCGACCACGTGCGCATCTCCGCGCTGCTCGACGACGGGACCGTGCTGAGCTTCGCCGATCAGCGGACGTTCGGGGGGTGGATGCTCGCCGACCTGGTCAGCGTCGACGGCAGCGTGGTTCCCCAGCCCGTCGCCCACCTGGCGCGCGACCCGCTGGATCCCCGCTTCGATGCCGCCGCGGTAGTAAAGGTGTTGCGGCGCAAGCATTCCGAGATCAAGCGGCAGCTTCTCGATCAGCAGGTGGTGTCGGGCATCGGCAACATCTACGCCGACGAGGCGTTGTGGCGGGCCAAGGTGAACGGCGCGCGGATCGCCGACACGCTGAGCCGCCGGCAGCTGACCGCCGTGCTGGACGCCGCCGGCGCCGTGATGCGCGAGGCGCTGGCCAAGGGCGGGACCTCGTTCGATTCGCTCTACGTCAACGTCAACGGCGAGTCGGGGTACTTCGACCGATCCCTCGATGCCTACGGCCGCGAGGGTGAACCCTGCCGGCGCTGCGGCGCGCTCATACGCCGGGAGAAGTTCATGAACCGGTCCTCGTTCTACTGCCCGAGTTGCCAACCGCGGCCGCGGGTTTCGATTGTGCATTCGGGGCTTTGAGTCTGCGCCCAGAAATCACACTTCACGCCGATTCAATCGAAGATGTCGTGGCGCGTCGGCCCCGCCGGTCGCGCGGGATCTACGTACCATTCCCGCGGGAATAACAGGCCAAAAGCCTGGGGCGGCAGCGCGAGCAGCACGTCGAATGCGCGCGCGGCCGCGGCCGTGTTGCCGATTTGGGAGCGGTGGGCGGCCATCGCGTCGCGCTTGCGCCGAGCGGAACCGAAGACGTTGATCCGGTGGGTAATCCGCGCTTTTGGCGCGTACGCAGTGCGGGCGATTTCCGGCTCGTAGGGCGCCGGTAGCCGCAGCAGGCGCGCGAGATTGCTGACTCGCACCAGCAATTCGCGCGGCATCGTCGCCTCCAGCACGCGCGGAGTCGCCGCGAGCTCGGCGGCCCGCTTGCCCACGTGATGCACCTGGATATGGTCGCGATGGCCGTACCCGCCGTTGGCTTCGTAGCTCAGCAGCAGATCCGCGTCTTCCTCACGAAGTATCGCCGACAGCCGCCCCGCCGCCTGGCCGACGTCGGCTCGTCCGAACCTGACGCGTCCGGGTGGATCGGGGTAGAACTCGGGGCCGTAGCCGCTGTCGGCGTAGCCGAGGCACTCGACCCGATGCACCCCGAGAATGTCCGCGCTGCAACGTAATTCGTCCAATCGCAAATCGTCGTCCGCGTCGTGCACGCGGCCGTCGGTGGCGGTGACGAGAACGACGCGATGTCCGGCATCCGCCGCCCGCGCGAGGGTCC
The DNA here is from genome assembly GCF_001672675.1 of Mycobacterium sp. E2327. Lineage (NCBI taxonomy): Bacteria > Bacillati > Actinomycetota > Actinomycetes > Mycobacteriales > Mycobacteriaceae > Mycobacterium > Mycobacterium sp. E2327. The sequence goes on along the minus strand of NZ_LZKE01000039.1, from coordinate 11,033 downwards.
CGCCGGTCAGGATCACCTCGTCGTCGGGGTGGGCGTGGAATGCGACGACGGTGGCCATGCAACGCAGTATGCCCGCCGGGGTGCAACGGCAGCCCGGTAGAAAAGTAGCCATGACGGAACTGTGGGTCGAACGGACCGGATCACGCCGCTACACCGGTTACAGCTCGCGCGGCGCGCAGGTGCTGGTCGGTTCGGAGGACGTCGAGGGGGTCTTCACCCCGGGCGAGCTGCTCAAGATCGCGCTGGCCGCCTGCAGCGGCATGTCCATCGACGAGCCCCTCGCACGGCGGCTCGGCGATGACTACAAGGCCGTCGTCAAGGTGTCCGGGCCCGCCGACCGCGAGCAGGAACGCTATCCGCTGCTCGAGGAGACGCTCGAGCTCGACCTGTCCGGGCTCTCCGACGAGGAAAAACAGCGCGTGCTCGTGGTCGCCAACCGGGCCGTCGACCTGGTCTGCACCGTCGGGCGCACGCTGAAGTCCGGCACGGAAGTCAACTTCGAGATCGCCGATGTCTCAGATGCCCCAGCCTGACGTCCGGCTCACCGCCTGGGTGCACGGCCGGGTCCAGGGAGTCGGCTTTCGCTGGTGGACCCGATGCCGCGCGCTGGAGCTCGGCCTCACCGGCTACGCGGCCAACCAGGCCGACGGCCGGGTGCTGGTGGTGGCCCAGGGGCCGCGCGAGGCGGGCGAGAAATTACTGCGGCTGCTGGAAGGCGGCGGCGGGTGGCCGTCCAGGCCGGGTCACGTCGACAAAGTGGTCGCCGACTGGTCGCAACCAACGGAGCGGTTCAGCGGATTCGTCGAGCGCTGACGTGACTGATGTGGCGCCTGTGACCGGTGTGCCCGTCTGTGAACGACAGGTGAATTTCGGGCCCGCCGACACCCCGTCGGGAGGGCTGACCCGCGCGATTTGAGCGGTAGTCTGGCGCGCTGTGTACCTCAAGAGTCTGACGCTGAAGGGCTTCAAGTCCTTCGCTTCGCCGACGACTCTGCGCTTCGAGCCGGGCATCACCGCCGTCGTCGGGCCCAACGGCTCGGGCAAGTCCAACGTCGTCGACGCCCTGGCCTGGGTGATGGGGGAGCAGGGCGCGAAGACGCTGCGCGGCGGGAAGATGGAGGACGTCATCTTCGCCGGCACCTCGTCGCGGGCCCCGCTGGGCCGCGCCGAGGTCACCGTCACCATCGACAACTCCGACAACGCGCTGCCCATCGAGTACTCCGAGGTATCGATCACGCGGCGGATGTTCCGCGACGGCGCCAGCGAATACGAAATCAACGGCAGCAGTTGCCGTTTGATGGACGTCCAGGAGCTGCTGAGCGACTCGGGCATCGGGCGTGAGATGCACGTCATCGTCGGGCAGGGAAAGCTCGACGAGATCCTGCAGTCGCGACCCGAGGATCGCCGCGCCTTCATCGAGGAGGCCGCGGGCGTGCTCAAGCACCGCAAGCGCAAGGAAAAGGCCCTCCGCAAGCTCGACGCGATGCAGGCCAACCTGGCCCGCCTGTCCGATCTGACCACCGAGCTGCGCCGCCAGCTCAAACCGCTGGGCCGCCAGGCCGAGGTGGCCCGTCGGGCCCAGACCATCCAGGCCGACCTGCGCGACGCGAAGCTGCGCCTGGCCGCCGACGACCTGGTCAGCCGCCAGGTAGAGCGCGACGCGATCTTCGAGGCCGAGGCCCTGATGCGCCGCGAGCACGACGAGGCCGCCGCCCGCCTGGAGGTGGCCTCGCAGGAGCTGGCCGCGCACGAGACGGCGCTGGCCGAGCTCTCGGGCCGGGCCGAATCGGTCCAGCACACCTGGTTCGGGCTGTCGGCGCTGGCCGAGCGCGTCGCCGCCACGGTGCGCATCGCCAGCGAACGCGCGCAGCATCTGGACGTCGAGCCGGTGACGCCGAGCGACACCGACCCGGACGCACTCGAAGCCGAGGCCCAGCAGGTGGAGCTGACCGAGCAGCGGCTGCTGGGCGAGCTGGCCGCCGCGCGCACCCGCCTGGACGCCGCGCGCACCGACTTGGCCGAGCGCGAGGCCGAGGCCGCCGAGGCCGACCGCGCCCACCTGGCGGCGGTGCGCGCCGAGGCCGACCGGCGCGAGGGCCTGGCGCGGTTGGCCGGGCAGGTGGAGACCATGCGGGCCCGCGTCGAGTCGATCGACGACAGCGTGGCGAAGCTCTCCGAGCGCATCGAAGAGGCCGCCGCCCGCGCGCAGCAGACCCGCGCGGAGTTCGAGACCGTGCAGGCGCGCGTCGGCGAGCTGGACCAGGGCGAGGTGGGCCTCGACGAGCACCACGAGCGGACCGTGGCCGCGTTGCGGCTGGCCGACGAACGCGTCGCCGAGCTGCAGGCCGCCGAGCGCGGCGCCGAACGGGAGGTGGCGTCGCTGCGCGCCCGCATCGACGCACTCTCGGTCGGGCTGGAGCGCAAGGACGGCGCCGCGTGGCTCACGCAAAACCACGCCGGCACAGGGCTTTTCGGCCCGATCGCCAAGCTGGTCAAGGTGCGGCCCGGCTACGAGACGGCGCTGGCGGCGGTGCTCGGTTCGGCCGCCGACGCGCTGGCGGCCGAGAGCTTCGGCGCGGCGCGTTCTGCCGTGGCCGCCCTCAAGCAGGCCGACGGCGGCCGCGCGGCCCTGGTGTTGGGCGACTGGCCGGCCGATCAGCCCCCGCCCGCTGGCGCGCTGCCCGGCGGCGCCCTTTGGGCGCTCGACCTGGTCGAGGCGCCGCAACGGCTGCGCGGGGCGATGACGGCCATGCTTTCCGGCGTCGCGGTGGTCAACGACCTGGGCGACGCGCTGGACCTGGTCGCGGCGCGCCCGCAGCTGCGCGCGGTCACGCTCGACGGTGACCTGGTGGGCGCGGGCTGGGTGAGCGGCGGCTCGGACCGCAAGCTGTCCACCCTGGAGCTCACCTCGGAGATCGACAAGGCCGGCGCCGAGCTGACCGCCGCGGAAGCCCAGGTGGCCCAGCTCAGCGCGGCCCTGTCCGGCGCGCTGACCGAGCAGATCGCGCGGCAGGATTCCGCCGAGCAGGCGCTGGCGGCGCTCAACGAATCCGACACCGCCATCTCGGCGATGTACGAGCAGCTGGGCCGGCTCGGGCAGGAAGCCCGGGCCGCCGAGGAGGAGTGGAGCCGGCTGCTGCGCCAGCGCGAGGAGGCCGAGGCCGGGCGCGCGCAGACCGTCGAAGAGGTCACCGCGCTGGAAACCCGGCTGCGCAACGCCCAGGAGACCCAGCACGTGCAGGCGGCCGAGCCCGCGAACCGCCTGCAGATCGCCGCCGCCGCCGAAAGCGCCCGCGGCGTGGAAGTGGAGGCCCGGCTGGCGGTGCGGACCGCCGAGGAGCGCGCCAACGCGGTGCGCGGACGGGCGGACTCCCTGCGGCGTGCGGCCGCGGCCGAACGCGAGGCGCGGCTGCGGGCTCAGCAGGCGCGGGCGGCGCGGCTGCACGCGGCCGCGGTGGCGGGGGCCGTCGCCGACGCGGGGCGGCTGCTGGCATCGCGGCTGGACCGGGTGGTCGGCGCGGCGTCGACGATGCGCGACGCGCTGGTCGCCGAGCGCCAGGAGCGCACCGCCGCGATGGCGACGGTGCGCGACGAGGTGAACGCGCTGAGTGCGCGGTTGGCCAAGCTGACCGACTCGCTGCACCGCGACGAGGTGGCCAACGCCCAGGCGGCGATGCGCATCGAGCAGCTCGAGCAGATGGTGCTCGAGCAGTTCGGCATGTCGCCGGACGACCTGATCGCCGAGTACGGGCCGGAGAATCAGCTGCCGCCCACGGACCTCGAGATGGCCGAATACGAGCAGGCCAAGGAGCGTGGCGAGCAGGTTTTCGCGCCCGCCCCCATCCCGTACGACCGGGCCACCCAGGAGCGCCGGGCAAAGCGGGCCGAGAAGGAACTCGCCGAGCTGGGCCGCGTCAACCCGCTGGCGCTGGAGGAGTTCGCTGCGCTGGAGGAGCGCTATAACTTCCTGTCCACCCAGCTCGAGGACGTCAAGGCCGCCCGCAAGGACCTGCTCGACGTCATCGCCGACGTCGACGCGCGCATCCTGCAGGTGTTCAACGACGCCTTCATCGACGTCGAACGAGAATTCCGGGAAGTCTTCGCCGTGCTGTTCCCGGGCGGCGAGGGCCGGCTGCGGCTCACCGACCCCAACGACATGCTCACCACCGGCATCGAGGTGGAGGCGCGTCCGCCCGGCAAGAAGATCACCCGGCTGTCTTTGCTGTCGGGCGGTGAGAAGGCGCTGACGGCGGTCGCGATGCTGGTGGCGATCTTCCGGGCCCGCCCGTCGCCGTTCTACATCATGGACGAGGTCGAGGCGGCGCTCGACGACACCAACCTGCGCCGGCTGATCAGCCTGTTTGAGCTGCTGCGGGCCCGCTCGCAGATCATCATCATCACCCACCAGAAGCCCACGATGGAGGTCGCCGACGCGCTGTACGGCGTGACCATGCAGGGCGACGGCATCACCGCGGTGATTTCTCAGCGGATGCGTGGGCAGCAGGTGGAGCAGCTGGTCTCGAGCTCCTCGTAGACCTCGGGGGCACGTGAGTGTGAACCGACGGCTTTCTTAGTGAATTGATGGCGCGATTTCGGCGATTTTTCCGCCCGGGAGCAACGCCCGAAGGCCTGGACGCAGACCCCGTGCCCCGGACGCACACCGAATGCGCTTGAGCGCCGGGTAACGGCGGCTGGAAGGATTACCTGCGTGTCCCAAGGTCTTTGGATCGCGATCGCGGTCGTCGCCACTCTGGTCGTCATCGCCGCGCTGGTCCTGGGCCTGGTGCGGTACCGCCGCCGAAGGATCAGCCTCGCGCGGCCCGAACCCGAAGCGCTCGACCGCTCCGGCGGCTACACCGCGTCGTCGGGCATCACCTTCAGCCGCACCCCGACGGTCGACACCACCGGCCTGCCCGCGGTAGGCGACGACGCGACCGTTCCCCGCGACGCGCCGCGGCGCACGATCTCCGACGTCGAACTGCCGGAGCCCGAGACGCTCGCGCCGCCGCCCGCCGCGCCGCCGGAATCGCCAGCGGCCCCTCCGGCGCCCCCACCGGTCCCGGAGGCCGCGCCGTCGCCTGAGCCGGGGCCCGAGGCGGCCGAGATCGAGGCCATCGCCCCACCCGAAGGCCGGCTGGAGCGACTCCGCGGAAGGCTGGCCCGCTCGCAGACCGCGCTCGGTCGCAGCGTGCTCGGCCTCATCGGCGGCGGCGACCTGGACGAGGAATCCTGGCAGGACGTCGAAGACACATTGCTGGTCGCGGACCTGGGACCCGTCGTCACCGAGTCGGTGATCACGCAGCTGCGCAGCCGGCTGGCCAGCGGCAGCGTGCGCACCGAGGCCGACGCGAAGGCGGTGCTGCGCGACGTCCTGATCAACGAGCTGCAGCCCGACATGGACCGCTCGATTCGCGCGCTGCCGCACGCCGACCATCCCTCGGTGCTGCTGGTCGTCGGGGTCAACGGCACGGGGAAGACCACCACCGTCGGCAAGCTGGCGCGGGTGCTGGTGGCCGACGGGCGGCGCGTCGTGCTGGGCGCGGCCGACACGTTCCGGGCGGCGGCCGCCGATCAGCTACAAACCTGGGCCTCGCGGGTGGGCGCGGACGTGGTGCGCGGCGCCGAGGGCGCCGATCCGGCATCGGTGGCTTACGACGCGGTCGACAAGGGCATCGCGGCCGGCGCCGACGTCGTCGTCATCGACACCGCCGGGCGACTGCACACCAAGGTCGGGCTGATGGACGAGCTCGACAAGGTCAAGCGCGTGGTGACCCGGCGGGCCGCGGTCGACGAGGTGCTGCTGGTGCTCGACGCCACCATCGGGCAGAACGGGCTCGCCCAGGCGCGCGTCTTCGCCGACGTTGTCGACATCACCGGCGCCGTGCTGACCAAGCTGGACGGAACGGCCAAGGGCGGCATCGTTTTCCGCGTTCAACAAGAACTCGGGGTGCCGGTGAAGCTGGTCGGGCTGGGCGAAGGGCCCGACGACCTGGCGCCGTTCGAACCCGCCGCTTTCGTGGACGCCCTGCTCGGCTGAGACCGCTTACACGTCAAGCGCGACGTTAATACCGCCGAAACACGGCGGCACCATCGCCGAAACAACAATTGCGCATGGTTCTGGCAGGCCACAGACGGACGTCTGACGGCCTTTCCTGTGCAACCGGAGGTGATAGCGCGTGGCATTCCCGCAATTGGGCCAACCCGATACGGGCGATACCGCCTGGATGTTGGCGAGTTCCGCTCTGGTGCTGTTAATGACGCCGGGCCTTGCCTTCTTCTATGGGGGCATGGTCCGAACCCGAAGCGTGCTCAACATGATCATGATGAGCATCAGCGCGATGGGCGTGGTGACCGTGCTGTGGGTGCTCTACGGCTACTCGATGTCGTTCGGCAACAGCAAGGGCGGCGTCGTCGGCAGCCCCGGCGACTACTGGGGGCTGAAGGGCCTCATCGGTGGCAATGCCGTCAAAGCCGATCCGAGCAAGGCGCAGGCGGCCGTCGACATCCCGCTGGCCGGCACCATGCCGGCTACCGTCTTCGTGGCCTTCCAGCTGATGTTCGCGATCATCACCGTCGCCCTGATCTCGGGCGCGGTGGCGGACCGGCTGAAATTCACCGCGTGGCTGGTGTTCGCCGGGTTGTGGGCGACGCTGGTCTACTTCCCGGTCGCGCACTGGGTGTTCGCGGCCGACGGCTTCGCCTCCGAGCACGGCGGCTGGATCAACAACAAGCTGCATGCGATCGACTTCGCCGGCGGGACGGCGGTGCATATCAACTCCGGTGCGGCGGGCTTGGCGCTGGCAATCGTCTTGGGTAAGCGCAAAGGCTGGCCGACGACGCTGTTCCGCCCGCACAACCTGCCGTTCGTCATGCTGGGCGCCGGGTTGCTGTGGTTCGGCTGGTTCGGGTTCAACGCGGGATCGGCGACCAGCTCCAACGGCTCCGCCGGGTCGACCTTCATGACGACGACGATCGCAACCGCGACGGCCATGCTGGCCTGGCTCCTGGTCGAGCGCATCCGGGACGGGCATCCCACCACGCTGGGTGCGGCCTCGGGTATCGTCGCCGGGCTGGTGGCCATCACGCCGTCCTGCTCGTCGGTCAACGTGCTCGGTGCCCTGGTGATCGGCTTCGTCGGCGGTGCGGTGTGCGCGCTGGCGGTGGGGCTGAAGTTCAGGTTCGGCTTCGACGACTCGCTGGACGTGGTCGGTGTCCACATGATCGGCGGTTTGACGGGCACGCTGCTGGTCGGCCTGGTCGCGGCCCCGGAGAGCACGGCCATCAACGGCGTGACCGGCGTTTCGAAGGGCCTCTTCTACGGCGGTGGCTGGTCGCAGCTCGAGCGGCAGGCGGTCGGCGCGTTCAGCGTCCTCTTCTACTCGTTCCTCGTGACGCTTGTCCTGGCGCTTATCCTGAAATACACCATCGGGATTAGGCTGAGTCCGGAAGCCGAGGCCGGCGGCATCGACGAGTCGGAGCACGCAGAAACCGCTTACGAGTTCGCAGTTATCGGGGCCTCGTCCATTCCGCACCGGATCGGCGGCGCGGAGGAAAGCCCCAACGGACAGGACGACGCAGTCAAGAAAGTGGAGGCAGAGACTTCATGAAGCTGGTCACCGCTATCGTAAAGCCGTTCACGCTCGACGACGTCAAGACCGCCCTCGAGGAGGCGGGCGTCCTGGGGATGACGGTCAGCGAAATCCAGGGCTACGGACGGCAGAAGGGCCACACGGAGGTCTACCGGGGTGCCGAGTACTCGGTCGACTTCGTGCCGAAGGTGCGGATCGAGGTCGTCATCGACGACTCCATCGTCGACAAGGTCGTGGACAGCATCGTTCGGGCGGCCCGCACCGGCAAGATCGGGGACGGCAAAGTCTGGGTGAGCCCCGTGGAAACCATCGTGCGGGTGCGCACGGGTGAACGCGGGACCGATGCCCTCTGACCTTGACCGTAGCTTGCTGATTCAGGCCGGACGGGCCGGGAGGGTATGAAAGAGGACCCACCCGGCCCGTCCGGGTCATCTGGACCGGGCACGGAAAATGGCCGCGGGGCAAGCGATTTGGTTGCCGCGCGGCGCCGTTTGCTGTCGGACGGTCGTGAGTTGGGGGCCGCCGAGTTGCGGCACGCGTGGCAGGATCTGCACGAGTCGTGGCTGACCGCCAAGGCGGACGAGATCGGCATCACCGACGGCAGTGGCTTCGCGATCGTCGGGATCGGCGGGCTGGGGCGCCACGAGCTGCTGCCGTATTCAGATCTGGACCTGATGTTGTTGCACGACGACAAGGCCGCTGAGGTCCTGCAAGAGGTCGCCGACAAGCTGTGGTATCCGTTGTGGGACGCCAACGTTCGGCTCGACCACAGCGTGCGAACGGTTTCCGGGGCGCTCGGCGTGGCCAACACCGACATGATTGCGGCCCTGGGCATGCTCGATGCCCGCCACATCGCCGGCGACGCGCGGCTGTCCGAGGAGTTGATCGCGGGCGCAAGAAGGCAGTGGCGCAGCGCAATTCGCTCCCGGATGGGAGAGCTGGTCGAAATCACCGAGGCGCGTTGGCAGCGCTGTGGCCGGATTTCGCAGCGCGCCGAGCCGGACCTCAAATCCGGTCGCGGCGGCCTGCGCGACGTGCAATTGCTGGACGCCCTCGGGGTGGCCCAGCTCATCGACCGCCACGGCATGGCCCGTCCGGAAACGCCGGGCGGCTCGCTGGACGAGGCCTACCTGACGCTCCTCGACGTGCGCACCGAGCTGCACCGCGTCTCCGGGCGCGGGCGCGATCAGCTGCTGGCCCAGTACGCCGACGAGATCAGCGCCGCCCTGCACATCGGTGACCGATTCGACTTGTCCCGCAAGCTGTCCGACGCGGGCCGGACCATCGCCTACCACGCCGAGACGGGGCTGCGCACCGCGGAAAACGCGCTGCCACGTCGTGGCGTGTCGGCCCTGGTGCGGCGGCCCAAGCGCCGCCCCCTGGACGAGGGCGTCGTCGAGTATGCGGGCGAGATCGTGCTCGCCCGCGACGCCGCACCGGAAACCGACGCCGGGCTGGTGCTTCGGGTGGCCGCCGCGTCGGCGGACACCGGGTTGCCGATCGGCGCCGCCACGCTGAGCCGGCTGGCCGCCGCCGCGCCCGAGATGCCAATCCCTTGGCCCAGCACGGCTTTGGACGACCTGCTGGTCGTGCTCTCGGCGGGACCGACCGCGGTGGCGACGGTCGAGGCGCTCGACCGCACCGGGCTGTGGGAGCGGCTGTTGCCGGAATGGGCTGCGATCCGCGACCTTCCGCCGCGCGACGTCGCGCACAAGTGGACGGTGGACCGCCACGTCATCGAGACCACCGTGAACGCGGCGCCGCTGGCGACCCGCGTGGCACGGCCCGACCTGCTTGCGCTGGGCGCGCTGCTGCACGACATCGGGAAGGGCAGGGGAGTCGACCACAGCGTGCTCGGCGCCGAAATGGCCCTCGAAATCGCGCCGCGGCTCGGGGTGGCGGCCAAGGATGCCGAGTTCCTGTCGAAGCTGGTTCGCCACCACCTGCTGCTGCCGGTGGCGGCGACCCGAAACGACCTCAACGACCCCAAGACGATCGAGGTCGTATCCGAGGCGCTGGACGGGGATCCACTGTTGCTGGAGGTGTTGCACGCGCTGACCGAGGCCGACTCGAAGGCGACCGGCCCCGGGGTGTGGAGCGACTGGAAGGCGTCCCTGATCGAGGAGCTGGTGCGCCGCTGCCGGCTGGTGATGGCGGGCGAGCCGTTGCCGCAGGCGGAACCGACTGCGCCGCAATATCTTTCGCTGGCCGCCGACCACGGCGTGCATGTGCAGATTGAGGCCGCCGGTGGTGAGCGCTTGAACCTGGTGATGATCGCGCCCGATCAGCGTGGATTGGTGTCGAACGCCGCAGCGGTGCTCGCCCTGAACTCGTTACGCATCCATTCGGCGTCGGTCAACACGCACGAGGGCGCGGCGATCATCGAATTCGTGGTGTCGCCGCTGTTCGGTTCGCCGCCAGAAGCCGGCCTGCTGCGCCAGCAGTTCACCAACGCGCTCCATGGCGACGTCGACGTCCTCGCCACGCTGGAGAAACGCGACACCGATGCCGCCAGCGCGGCGACCGAGCGGGCCGGCGAGATCCAGGTCGGGGTGCCCGTGACGCGGTCGACTGCCCCGCCGCACGTCCAGTGGCTCGACCCCGCCGCGTCCGGCCAGCCCCTCGTCGAAGTCCGCGCCATGGACCGATTGGGTTTGCTCGCGCTGCTGGCCCGGGCGCTGGAGCGCGCGGGCGCCGACATCGCATGGGCCAAGGTGCACACGTTCGGGTCAACCGCGGCCGACGTGTTCTGCGTGGAGCTGCCCGACGAGCCGGACGCACAGGCGGCGGTGGAGAAGCAGCTGCTGGCGGTGCTGGGCGGCCTGGAGGCGTAGTCGCTCACGGTTCGTCTTCGTCGGGTGGGTCGGGGTCTTGGTTGAGGAGTTCGTCGGGGTGATGCGCGTGGTTGATTTCGGGCGGGCTGGTGCCGTCGGTCCAGGCGAGGCGTCCGGTGTTGGTGACTTCGGTGTGGTAGTCGCCGCAGCTGGCACCGGCGTGGTCGCAGCCGCAGGCGAAGAAGAGTTTGTCGGCGTCGGTTTGTCCGCCGGCGGCCCAGTCGGGCGCGTGGTGGACTTCGCAGTCGTAGCCGGGCACGAGGCAGTGCGGGCGGGTGCAGCCGTGGTCGCGGGCGTGGCAGATCAGGCGTTGATCGGCGGTGGCGATGCGTTTTTGCCGGCCCAGGTACAGCGGGCGGGCGGTGTGGTCGTCGAACACCGCCAGATAGTGGATGGCGGTGGATGCCATGCGAATCAGATCCGACATCGGCAACCGCGAGCCGCCGCCGGTGCGCGCGGGAGCGGGCATCGCGATGGCAGGGTTGACGGCGGCGTGGGCGGCTTGGTCGAGTTCGGCCAGGGTGGTGGTGATCACCACGGTGACGGGGTGGCCGCGGTGGGTGCCGAGCTCGCCGGAGCCGATCGCGGTCTTGAGGGCGAGTTTGAGGGC
>NZ_LZKE01000038.1:0-16412 GCF_001672675.1 Mycobacterium sp. E2327 | reverse complement strand
CCGACGCCGGCCACGCACCGCATGGTGGCGACGATTATCCGCTGGCGAGTCTCCTCGCCGCTGGCGCCGACCGGGCGACCTAGCATGCCGTCGAATATAATCGAACGATCAATTAATATCCGGTTCCTGCTCGGAGGTGCGCCCGCATGAACGCCGCGCGGTCGCAGTTGGGGCGCCCGGTAGGCGCCAGCGGCGAGCGGACCCGCGCTCGAATAATCACCGCGGCGATGCGCTGCGTGGGGGAGGTGGGCTACTCCCAGGCGACAATTCGGGAGATCGCCAAGGCTGCCGACATGACCAGCGCGAGCCTGTACAACTACTTCCCGAACAAGTCCGAGTTGATCAAGGCCGCCGTCGCCGCAAGGACCGAGGTCGCGTTGCCCCGGCTGCGCGAGGCGGCCGGGAGCCCCGGCGACGTCGTCGACCGGATCGAAGCGGTGCTCGACGAATCGGGCCGGTTGATGCGCGAGTACCCCGACCTGGCGGCCTTCGAGTGGGCGATCCGCGCCGAGGGCGCCGTCGACCCCGGGGCGCACGGCGCCGGCTTCCAGGCGTTCCGCGAGATCATCGAGGGCATCGTCGGACGAGCCGCCAGATCGGGTCCGGTCGAAGCGATCTATTCGTTGATCTACGGGCTGACCGAGCTGGCGGCCACGCTGCCGCCCGAGGACTACCACGCGGCGCTGGGCGCGGCCAAGCGGCTGGTCAGGGGCACGCTGCTGGGCGGCGATCCGCCGGTCCATTGATATGATCAAACGATTGATTATATAGTCGGCCCCGGGGTCACGATGAGGGAGCCGATGCCAAGGCCTGCGACCGTTGGGGTGACGTTCGACGTCGACGCGCTGCGCCGCAAGTACGCCGATGAGCGGGCGCGCCGGCTGCGCCCGGACGGAATCGCGCAGTACGTCGAGACGGCGGGTGCCTTCGCGCGATTCGCCGAAGACCCATGGGTGGACGGCACGTTCACCCGCGAGCCGCTGACCGACGAGGTCGACGTCGCAGTTATCGGCGGCGGCTTCGGCGGCCTGCTGACGGGCGCGCGGCTGCGCGAGCTCGGTGTCCACAGTGTGCGGTTGATCGACAGGGCGGCCGACGTGGGCGGCACCTGGTACTGGAACCGGTACCCGGGGATCGCGTGTGACGTCGAAAGCTATGTGTACATGCCGCTATTGGAGGAGCTCGGCTACGTTCCGGCGGACAAGTACGCCCGGGGTGCGGAGATCTTCGCCCATTGCCAGCGCATCGCCGAGCACTACGACCTCTACCGCGACGCCTGCCTGCAAACCGACGTACACGAGATCCGTTGGGATTCAAATGCGTCACGCTGGATCATCCGGACCAACCATGGGGACGAGATGCGGGCCAAGTTCGTCTCCATGGCCAATGGTTACCAGGCCAAGCCCAAGCTGCCCGGGATCGCCGGCCTCGGCAGTTTTCGCGGGCCGGCCTTCCACACCAGCCGGTGGGACTACCGCTACACCGGCGAAAAGCTGGAGCACCTGGCGACAAAGCGCGTCGGGATCATCGGCACCGGCGCCACCGCGATCCAGTGCGTGCCGCACCTCGCCGCGGCGGCGCGGCATCTCTACGTGTTCCAGCGCACGCCGTCATCCGTCGACGTGCGAGCCAATCGGCCCACGGACCCGCAGTGGGCCAAGGCATTACGGCCGGGCTGGCAGGCCGAGCGCATCCGCAACTTCCAGATCCTGACGGCGGGCGGTCAGGCCGAGGAGGATCTGGTCGCCGACGCGTGGACGAGCATCACCCGCAAACTTCCCGTGATGCGCCAGGACGGCGCCGGCCCCGCTCCGAACATCGAACTGGCCGACTTCGCCAAGATGGAGGAGATCCGGGCGCGCGTCGACGAGATCGTGATCGATCCCGCGACCGCCGAGGCGCTCAAACCGTGGTACGGCTACTTCTGTAAGCGGCCGTGTTTCCACGACGAATATCTGCAGACCTTCAACCGCGACAACGTCGCGCTGGTCGACACCCGCGGCCGCGGGGTCGAGCGCATCACCGAGGCCGGCGTCGTCGTTGACGGAACGACGTACGAACTCGACTGCCTGATCTTCGCGACCGGTTTCGAGGTCGGCACCGACTACTGCCGGCGCACCGGGTTCGAGCTGATCGGCCGCGACGGCGTGACGCTGACCGACCGGTGGCGCGACGGCGTGCGAACGTTCCAGGGCTTGTGTGCCAACGGGTTTCCGAACTGCTTCATCGAAAGCATCGCCCAGGCGGGGCTCACCGTGAACTTCCCCTACCTGCTGGACGTGCAGGCCAGCCACGCCGCGTGGATCATCGCGTGGGCGCTGGAGCGCGGCGTCAGCGAGATCGAGGCGTCACGTGAGGCCGAAGCCGCGTGGGTCGACCTGGTGGTGGCCCGTTCGACGGCGACCGCCGAGCGGGCCAGGACCTGCACGCCGGGCTACTACAACCGGGAAGGCAAGGCGGACGCCAAGACTCGGCAGGGCAGCTTCTTCATCGGCGCACCGACCGAGTACGCGGACCTGCTGCAGGCCTGGCGGGCGAAGGGGGACCTCGAAGGGTACGACGTCCGCGGCGGAAAGGCCGGGCCGTGACGAGCCGAGGCGCCCGCCGGCGCTATGCGGTCGGCCGGCTGCGGGCGGCCACGCGCCGCCGGCGCCCGCCCAAGGTGGCGATCATCGGGGCCGGCTTCGGCGGCCTCGGCGCGGCGGTGGCGCTACGCCGCGCCGGCATCGACGACCTGGTGATCATCGAGGCCGGCGACGGCGTCGGCGGGACCTGGCGCCGCAACACCTATCCCGGCGCCGCCTGCGACATCCAGAGCCACCTGTACTCCTTTTCCTTCGCGCCCAACAAGTCCTGGAGCCGCACCTACGCTCGTCAGCCCGAGATCCTGGCCTACCTCGAGTCGGTGGCCGACGACTTCGACCTGCGCCGCCATCTCATGCTCGGCACCAAAGTGCGTTCGGTCCGGTGGGACCCCGACGCGTGGTGCTGGGACTGCCAAGTGGAACGCGCGGGGCAAGCCGAGACGCTGAGCGCCGACGTCGTCGTCTGCGCCGTCGGATTGTTCGGGTCGCCGAAGCGTCCCGACATCGCGGGGCTGACCGACTTCGGCGGCTCGCTGATGCACACCGCGCAGTGGGATCACGGCATCGAGCTGGCCGGCAAGAAGGTGGCGGTGATCGGCACCGGCGCCAGCGGCGTGCAGGTGGTCCCGGAGCTCGCGAAGACCGCGGAACGCGTGACGGTGTTCCAGCGGACCCCGCCGTGGATGGTGCCCAAGGACGATCGGCCTTACAGCCCGGCCGAATTGGCGCGCTTCCGGCGTGATCCCCTGGCGGTGCGCCGCGCCCGTTGGCAGATTTGGAAATTCCAGCACGACAACACCGCCACCTTCGCCGACGACCCGGTGGTCGCCGCGCGCACGCACGTCGCGACATCGTTCTTGGAGCGCACCGTGGCCGACGGGCGGCTGCGCCGCGCGCTGACGCCGGACTATCCGTTCCGGTGCAAGCGGGTGCTGCTGGGCGACGACTATTACCGCGCGTTGCAGGCGGACAACGTCGAGCTGGTCACCGATCCCATCGCGCGGGTCACCGAGACGTCGGTGCTGACCGCGGCCGGCCGGACCGTCGACGTCGACGCGATTGTGCTGGCGACCGGGTTCGAAACGTCGCGCTACCTGTCGGGGATCGACGTGGTCGGCGTCGACGGTCAACGGCTGCACGAGCTCTGGGGCGCCGACGCGAGCGCCTATCTCGGGGTGGCGGTCGCGGGCTTTCCGAACTTCTTCATGCTCTACGGCCCCAACACCAACCAGGGCGGCAACTCGATCGTGTACATCCTGGAGGCGGGCGCGCGGCTGGTGGCCAGCGCCGTCAGCCGGGTGGCGCGCCGGGGCGGCTACGTCGACGTCCGCCCGGAGGCCGAAAGGCGCTACAACGAAGCGCTTTCGGCGGATCTCGAGCGCACGGTGTGGACCCAGTGCGACAGCTATTTCCGTTCGCCCACCGGCCGCATCGTGACCCAATGGCCCTATACCGAACTGGAATACGCGCGGCGCACCTGGCGGCTGCGGTCGCGCGACTGGTTGCACCGCTCAAGGGGTGCTCCGCCGCTGTCGGGGCCGCCTCGGCAGGTCCATCTTGGCGGCTTCCTCGGTGGCGATCCTGCCCGCCACGTTGTCTATCGCCCTGCGGAACGCCTGCATGCCGAGACCGATTCCCAGGGAACGTAATTGGACAGTCTTCTCGGCGATCGCAGGCCAGTCGTCGATGGGCAGCCCCGCGTGCAGGAATGGCTCCCAGATCTGCTCCCGATAGAGGTCGACGAACGCCTGCATGCTCGCGATCTGGTGGTTGGTCATGTGCGTCAGCGCCTGGGCAACCTTGGCCAAGGGGAGTCCGATCGCGACGAGCTGCTCGACGTAGTCGAACGTGCGCGTGTCGGTGATGACGAGCAGCTCGTCGTTCACCACGTCGATCAGCCCGCAGCCGGCCAAGTGCTGCTCCGCGTCGGGGCCGAACCGTTCGGCCAGGTCGACGCGTTTCATCTCCATCGATCCGGTGAGGTTGGCGGGGCCGAGCGCTTGCGAGGTCAGCCGGCGTAACTCGGGCGCGGATTCACCGGACTGGTCCAGGACTCGCCGGATGATGTCGAGGGGAAACCCCTGTGCTCGAAGCGATTTGATCCGCTCGATGTGCGCGATGTGGTCGTCGCTGTAGATCCCGATCCGGCCGCGCCGCTGGGGCGGTGGGAGCAACCCGTTGGTTTGCCACTCGCGAATGTTCCGCGCCGTCATATCGACGCGGCGCGCGAGTTCGTCGATTGTCATGTCCACCGGCGACGACCCTTGTCGATTACGGAAACTTACGTTACGGTCCAGTGCGTAACTATACAGGGTAGGTGATCGATGGCGCTCACTGACGGGGTTCGCTTCACCGGCTCGGCGGCGCGCACGCTGGCCGGCGCCGCGTTGGCCAACGCGGTGGGCGCCCGCCGGCGCTTGCCGCTCGACGCTGACATCACCGCCTACGATCCGCTGGATGCGGCGACGGCGGCCCAGCCGCACGAGGCCTACCGACGATTGCACGCCGGCGCCCGGGTGCAATACAACCCGAAGCGCAAAGTGTTCGTCCTGAGTCGCTTGGACGACGTCCGGGCGGCCGCGCGCGACGACGCCAAACTGTCCAGTGCCGACGGGCCCACGCTGACCCGGATACGCACCCCGATCCTGGTCTCGCTCGACGGCGACGCGCACGCCCGGCAGCGCCGTCAGGTGTTGCCGGCCTTCACCAAGGCCGCCCTGGACAGCTGGCGCCCGATCATCGACAGGCTCGCCGCCGAGACAGTCCACGACGTCTTGGCCGACCCGGGGTGCGACGTGGTGCAGCGACTGGCGATCCCAATGCCGGTGCGCCTCATTGCCCGGTTGCTCGGCGTTCCCGACACCGACGTCGACGACTTTCGGCGGTGGTCCGAAGCGTCGGTACAGATCACCGACATCGACCTCACGGCACGCGGTGCGCGCAAGCTGGCCGGCTCGCTGCGCGGCTCGTGGGCGATGCATCGCTATTTCACGCGGCAGTTCGCCGTCGGCGGCCTGAAGGGCTCCGACACCATCCTGGGACGGCTGCTGGCCGAGAACGAGTCCGGCTCCCTGCCCGACCGTGAGCTGTTCTACTTCGCGATGCTGTTGCTGCTGGCCGGCAACGAGACCACGACCAACCTGCTCGGTGGCATGTTCGACACCCTGGCGGCCCACCCCGAGCAGTACGACCTCCTACGTGCCGATCCCGACGCGGTGCCGATGGCGGTCGAGGAGCTGCTGCGTTATCTGTCGCCGGCGCAGAACGTGTATCGGACCGCGCTCAGTGACTACCGGGTCGGCGACACCACGATTCCGGCGGGTGCGCGGATCATGCTCTCGATCGGCGCGGCCAATCGGGATCCGCGGGCGTTCGACGAACCCGACGCGTTCCGGGTGGATCGAAACCCGACCCAGCACATAACTTTTGGGTTCGGCGCGCACCTCTGCATCGGGGCGCAGTTGACGCGGATGGAGGCCCAGGCGGTGCTGCGTGAGCTGACGGCGCACGTCAGCCGGATTTCCGTGGTCGGCGCGCCACAATGGTCCACCAACAGCCTGCTGCGCGGACCGACGCGCCTGGCCGTCCATCTGACTCCCGCGTGAGTCGCGCGGAGCGGGCGCACCGCACGGGGCCTCAGCGGGCGGGATCGTCGGCCACCTCGATGGCGCCGGCGTTGGCCGCCGCGCGCAGTTGATGGAAGTCGTCGAGCGACTTGTCGGCGTAGGCGTAACTCCACTCGGCGACCGCCTGATGCAAGGTGTCGCCGGTGCCCGCATAGCCGCGCAGTATCGACGCATTGGCGCTCTGCGAGTGCGCCCGCGCCAGCAGCACCGCGCAGGCACTGACGTAGTCGCTGAACGTCGAAGGCGACATGCCTTCGGTCTCGACGGAGCCCTTCATGTCGTGGAATTGACGCACGTAGTAGTCGCGGCCATCCTTGCGCGTCGTGCCGAGGAACACGTCCGACATCGCCTGCAGGATCTGCTGGCCATCGATGACGCGCACGCCCTGGCCGCTCGCCTCGACCGCCGCGATGAGGCTTTCCGGTTGAGCCCACCGGCCGTACTCGTCGAGCACCGATCGAGTGGCCTCTTTGATCTGCAGGATCAGCGGCGTGCCATCGGGCCCCACCAGGATGACCAGATAACACCGGGTGCCGACGCTGCCGACGCCGACCACGCGCAGCGCGACATCGGTGATGCGGAAGTGCGACAGCAGAAGCGCAACGTCGGCCGGGACCGCCGTTAGGTACTCCTGGACCGCCTCCACCAACGGCTCTTCGGTCTCCTCGTCGACATGTTGGAGCACCGGGGGCGCCTCCCGCAGGCGCGGGGTCCCGTCGGGCCCAATCTCCATGATCCGCTTGAACACTCGCGCCGACGTTCGAGTGCGCGCCCGGGATATCGTCTTCTGAATCACCGCCTGCAGGCCCTTGGACACCGTCCCGGTGTAGTGCTCGGGTTCCACCCGCAGGTAGTAGCGGTCCAGAACGTTCATCTCCTCGAGCATCGCCGTCAGGCTGGTTTGGTAACCCACCACCGCCTGTTCCACGCAACGGCGGATCGCCTTGGCCGGGTATCCGGCGTGGCGCCCCCCGACGATCGCGCTGGTGATCAGGCGCTTGACGTCCCACTCGGCCGGCGCCACCGCGGCCTCGTCAAAATCGTTCAGGTCGAACACTATTGAGCGATCGGGCGCGGCGTATACGCCGAAATTCGAGATGTGCGCGTCACCGCAGCACATGATTTCGATCCCGCTGGTCGGGCTGGCGGCGAGGTCGGCGGCCATGACCGCCGCCGAGCCCCGATAGAACGAGAAGGGGTCGGTGAGCATCCGGGCAAAACGCAGGGGGACGAGGTCGGGCAGCCGGCCGGCGTTTTGCTCTACGAGGATTTCCGTGGCCGTTCGGTGAGACGGAGTCAATTGGGCGAGAGCGCTCCGGGGAGCCGTCTTGCGCAGCGCCCGTCCGCGCGCCACATCCGCGCTGGGCACTTCCAGTTCGATAAGGCGGTCACGCAAAGCCCGCGGCGGCATCCGCTCAGCATAGGTACGGGGCGCGTTCTGCAGTTAGCTTCAGGGTGATTCTCAACGCTGCGCCGAAGTGGCCTGATCGTTAACATCGTTGAACGTATTGGTGCCGGACGAAATGGTCCGGCGTTTGCTGCGAGAGGACGCCTGGATGTTGAAAGCGCGTCCGGCGTTCGAGCGTTTCCGCCCCCGGTTGCGCATCGGCTGGCTCAACGTCGTCGGGGTGGTCGCCCTCGTCCTCGCCGCCACCGCGATCGTCGTCAAGAACGCTCCCGGGGCGGGAACCAACCAGATCCTCAACGTCTCCTACGACCCGACGCGTGAGTTGTACGCGGCGATCGACAAGGCATTCATCCCGCAATATCGCGCGCACACCGGAATCAGCTTGGACATCAAGGAATCTCACGGCGGTTCGGGCCGTCAGCTGCGCAGCGTCCTCGACGGCAGCCAGAAGGCCAGCGTGGTGTCGCTGGCGCTGATCAGCGACGTCGAGACGCTGAGCAAGCGGGGGCTGGTCGCCCCCGACTGGCAACGGCGGCTGCCGCACAACTCGGTGCCGTACACGTCGACCATCGTCTTCGTCGTCCGCAAGGGTAATCCCAAGGCCATCCACGACTGGCCCGACCTGATCAAGGGCGACGTGTCCGTGGTGACCCCCAACCCGCGCAGTTCGGGCAACGGCCAGCTCAGCGTCCTCGCGGCCTGGGGCTCGGTCACCACCCGGGGCGGCAGCCAGGCCCAAGCGACCGACTACGTGCGGTCGCTGTTGCGCCACGTGGCGGTCTCGGATGCCGGGGCGCGCGGGGCCGGCGACAGCTTCACGCTGGCGAAGATCGGCGACGTCCAGCTGACCTGGGAGAACGAGGCGCTGCGCGAGGTCGCCGCCAACAAAGACGAACTGCAGCTGGTGTATCCACCGGTCAGCATCCTCGCCGAACCCGCCGTGGCCTGGGTCGACGCGAACCTCACCGATCCGAAGAATGCGACCTACGCCAAGGCGTACCTCGACTACCTGTTCACCGACGCCGCGCAAGAACAGGTGGCGCAGTACGGTTACCGCCCGTTCAAGCCGGAGATCCTGGCCAAGCATGCCGACCGGCTGCCGCCGCTCACGCTGTTCCCGATCACCGCCATCGCCAAGGACTGGAGCGACGCGCGCGAGCAGTTCTTCGGCATCAACGGAATCCTCGACACCATCTCGGCGCCGCCGGGTGCGGCGTCGGCCACTTAACGGAAAGACCGAACGCACCGTGGGCTTGGCGCTGAATTACGACCTGGTGAAGGGCCGGCACGATCTGATCGCCGGCCTGACCGTCGCCGCCATCTCGTTCCCCCAGGCGATGGCGTACGCGTTGATCGCGGGCGTGGACCCGAGATTCGGGGTCTACTCGGCGATCGTCGTGACGATCGTCGCGTCGATCTTCGGCTCGTCGTCGCATTTGATCAACGGGCCGACGAGCGCCATCTCGCTGCTGGTCTTCGGCGCCCTGGCATTCATCGATTCGGAGAACAGCACCCAACTCTTCGAGGGCTTGTTCCTGCTGGCCGTGCTGGTCGGCGGGTTCCAGATCATCATCAGCCTGTTCAAGCTCGGCAACCTGACCCGCTACATCTCCGAGTCGGTGATCATCGGCTTCATGGCCGCGGCGGCGCTTCTGCTTGCCGCCGGGCAGCTGGGCAACGCATTCGGGGTGCGCGACAAGGGAAACGGGCACATGCAGGTCTTGCGCCGGGTCTGGCTCACCCTCACGCACGGCGACGCGATCAACTACCGTGCCTTGACGCTCAGCGTCGCCGCGGTGGTGCTGGCGGTCGTGCTGCGCCGGCTGGTCCGACGCTACGGCTGGCCACAGGTCGACATGCTCGCCGTGCTGATCGTCACCGCCCTGATCGCCTACGTGGCGGGGTGGTCGATTCCGGGCGCCAACGGGCATACCGCGGTCGCGGTGGCCGCGAAAATTCCGCGCAGCCTGCCCGCCCCGCACATCCCGGAGGTCCACATCGACTGGCTGCCCGAGCTGTCATCCGGCGCGCTGGCGATCGCGTTCGTCGGCATCATCGAGGCACTGTCGATCGCCAAAGCCATTGCCTATCAAACGCAACAGCAGATCGACTACAACCGGCAGATCATGGCCGAGGGTCTGGCCAACCTCACCGGCGGCTTCTTTCAGAGCCTGCCGGGTTCGGGCTCGCTGTCACGATCGGCGATCAACTTCCAGTCCGGCGGGTTGACCCGGTTCTCCGGGATCGTCTCGGCCGCAACGGTTGCCGCGGCGCTGCTATTGTTCGCGCCGCTGTTGCGCTATGTGCCCCAGGCGGCGCTGGCCGGGTTGCTGCTCGTCACCGCCGCCCGCCTCGTCGACTTCAAGCGCCTGATCTACACGCTCAAGGCGTCGCGCTATGACGCCGGCCTGGTGCTCGTCACCGCGTTCACCGGAGTGGCGATCGATCTCGACAAGTCGGTTCTGTTGGGCGTGATCCTGTCGATCCTGCTGTTCGTGCCCCGCGCGGCGAAGCTGAAGGCCAAAGAGCTGATCGTGACCCCCGAACGCGTGGTCCGCGAACGCATCCCGGGCGACCCGGCCGATCCCTCGATCGTCATCTACGACGTGGAAGGCGAGCTGTTCTTCGGCGCCGCACCGGAATTGGATCGCTACCTGTCGGAGATCCGGCAGCGGGTCGAGAGCGACGGCATCCGGTTCGTGGTGTTGCGGCTCAAACGGGTGCGCCATCCCGACGTCGTCTGCATCGAGCGCATCGAGCACTTCCTGCGCGAGGAGGCGGCGCGCGGTGTCACCGTCCTGCTCGCCGGAGTGCGCGCCGATACGCTCACGCTGCTGAAAAACGTTGGTTTCCAAGGCTGGTTTCCCGCGGAGCACGTCTTCCCCGAGGAAGACGAGGAATACTCCGCGACGCTCAAAGCGGTGCGCTATGCCCACAACGGGCTGGCGGAACCGGCCCCGCCCGCGGACCTGTATTACCTGGTCTGAAACTCAACCCTTGGCCGCGGCCACCCTGGCCCGCTCGGTCATCGAGGCGATCACCCCGCCGTCGTTGAGGATGTCGGCGCCGGTGAGGTAACCGGCCTTTTCGCTGGCGCAGAACGCGAGTAGCTCCGCCATCTCCTCGGCCTTGCCCCAGCGCGGCACGGCGGCGTCGGCGACCATGGCGCCGGCCCCGGCCTGCTCCTCCAGCCGGCCCATCTCGGTGTCGGTCGACCCCGGCGAGACCGAGACGATGCGCAGCCCGCGCGCGTTGAATCGCTCCGCCTGTGCCTGGCTGTACCACTTGACGAAGGTCTTGCTCAGCGCGTAGGCGAGGCCGGACCGGGCCTCCTCGGGCGCGATGTCGCAGGCCGCCAGCATGGCGCCCATGAACGCCTCGGGGTCGTCCAGGGCCAGCGGAAATTGGTGCGCCGGAACGATTTCCCCGGGGAGCATGTAGGCCGACATGGACGCCACGTTGACGATCACCGCGCCCTCACCGGCGATCTGATAAAACGCCTCGTTGACGTTGACCGTGCCGACCGCGTTGGTCCGCATGACGTAGTCGGCGGCGCCCATGCTCGGACTGACCCCGGCGGCGTGGATGACCGAGGTGAGCGTCCCGAGCTTGGTTGCGGTGTCGAGCAGCGCATCGACCGCGCCCCGGTCGGTGACGTCGCAGTCGACGGCCGTGGGAGTGATCCCGAGGTCTTTCAGGGTCGCGGCCGCGGCATTCAGGCGGTCCTGTCGCACGTCGCAGAGGACCACGGTGTTATCGCGGCCAACGATTTTGGCCGTGGCCAGACCCATGCCGCCGGCGCCGCCCGTGATTACCGACACTCGATTCATAGGTGGACCGTATACGCAGCGCGCCCTGGCTGCGCCGGCCGGGTTGTCGGACGCTAGCCCGGGAGCGTGGGGCGCTCCCCCTCGTGATGCGGGTGGCCGGTGTGGCGGATCGCCCGGCCGACGAATGGCGCCCGGAACGTGTCGATCAGGTGGCTGCGGTTGATGATCAGGCCGACGACCGCCACCGCGGTATAGACACCGCAGAGCAGCAACCGCTCCTGCGTCGAGACCAACGGGAACTGGACGAAGAACAACGCCAGCAGCGCGCACGCCGCGAGCCGCCCGAAACGCAGCCCCAATATCAGCGCCACCCCCATCAGCGTCTGGGTGGCCGTCAGCAGCACTTCCTCGACCTGGCGGGAGTCGAGCACCAACGCGAACCCGCCGCCGCCGAGGAGGTGGGCCACGGGCAACGATCCGATCAGCAGCGTCCACTGGTTGACCTTGGAGGAGATGAGCGTGGCGATCGCCGCCGTGCCCTTGCCGCGGGAGGCGAAGATGACCGCGATGATGAACTCGGGCGCCTCCGAGGCCAGCGGCGCGAGCCACTGGACGAGCAGGAACCGGTCGATGCCGAGTTCGGTGCCGGCCGCGACGAGGTTGTCGGCGAACGGCTTGGCGCACAGCAGGATCACGGCGCCCGACGTGACGAACAGGCCGATCACAGCGATGCGCCGGGTGCGGTCGGGCAGCTCCCCGAGGGCGGCCGCGGTACCGATGAGATCGGGCTCCTCCACGTCGCCGTGGCCGATCTTGTACAGGTAAAAGCCGAACCAGGCCAGCAGCACCAGCCCCAGGGCCAGGTGGATCTGGCCGGTCGCGGGCATCACGAACGCGACCACCCCGGCGACGAGCAGGAAGCCGAGTTCGACGCGATTGGCGGGCTCCAGGGTCACGCCGCGGGATTTGGGGCTGCCCGCTTTTCGCGCCACCATGATGCTGACCAGCACCACGACCGGCCAGCCAAGCCCCATCAGGAGCCGGTTGGACCCGGTCATGTTGGCGGCGGCGTACTGGGTGTAATCCGGATCGTGGCCGGACACGTAGGCGTAGTAGAGGTCGACGGCGTATTCGGGCAGCACCGCCACCAGCGCCAGCACCGCGATCGCCAGGCCGCCGGACACGTCGATCTGCGCGGTCTCGGCGGCCCACGCGAGCAGGAAGCTGGCGGCGACCACCGCGGACCCGTAGATCAGCAGCGCGGCGACCGGGTCCAGGTGCAGGCCGATGATTCGGATGACCACCGCCGGGGCGATGAAGACCGCGGTGATCAGCGCCGAACGGGTCAGGGTGAACCGCCGCGCCCGCGATGACGCCGCGACCGCGGCGGCGGGTGAGTCTGTGGCCGGCATCGTCATCCTTCAGCTCGAAGAGGGGTGCCGATCAGTGGTGGGTGCTTGGCTCGTATGCCCTGGCGGACTGCTCCCAAACGTACCCGCGAAACCATGGGCCAGCAACGCGACCGGATCGGCAAACCAGCCGTACCACCGCTTCCGTCTTCGCTGGCCAAGCCGCTCGAGGTGGAAAGTTCGGGCCAGCTGATCTGAAACTTTGGCAAACCTTTTGGGCGTTGTGGTGCCGTTTTGACCTGCCTACGCCGCGGGCGGGCGCATCTCAGGCGCGGATGGATCGACGGGTGCACAGATAGCTCGATCAACTTCGGGGAAGTGCACTCCGCCGGACAGCCGTGGAACATCGATATTCACTAGGACGCGTTGCTGGAGTCCACGGTTCCCGGCGGAGCCCGACGGGTGCTCGACGGCGGGTGCTGATCTCGTGGCGTGCCCCGGCTAGCCCGGCGGGCCCATCGCCGCGGCCGCGGCCTGGGCGAAGAGTTCGACGGCCTGCTTGCGCGTCAGTGAGCTCGTCAGCTGCTCGGCGGCGCGCATGACGTCGCCGACGAACCAGGTCGGGCCGTTCGCGAGGTTGTCGAACGCCTCCGCGATCACGTCCGCCACGGCGACGGAGCCCGGTGGGGTCTCGTCGGGCGAGCTGATCTGGCCGCGGCCGTGCTCGAGCCGGCGCAGCGCGGGAGTGTTCGTCTTGCCGAGGATCAGGCCCACCACGTCGACGCCTTTGTCGTGCAATTCGGCCCACAACGCCTCGGCGAAGACCATGTCGAACGCCTTGGACGCGCCGTAGGCGACCATGTTCGCCCCGCCGACCAGCCCGGCGCCGGACCCGAAGATGACGATGCCGCCGCTGCCCCGCTCGACCATGGCGGGCGCGAAGTGGTGACACAGCTGCATCGGCGCCATGCAGTTGCGTTGCACCATCGCCTCGGCGGCCTCGATCGGATTGGCAAGGAACGGTTCATAATTCGGGTCGGCACCGGCGCAGTACACGAGGAAGCCGATCTCCAGATCGCCGGTCGCCGCCGCGATCGCCGACGCCGCGCCCGGCCCCGCGAGGTCGATCGCGAGGGTGCGTGTTTCGACCGACGTCCTGGAATTGATCTCCGCCGCAACGTGATCCAATGCCGATTGGCGGCGGGCCAGCAGCACGACGTTGACGCCGTGCTCAGCGATCCCCGCGGCGAACGCGGCGCCCAGACCGTCGGAAGCCCCGGCGACCAGCGCCCACGGCCCATACTTGGTCGCGAATGTCACCTAAGGGCTCCCCACTGTAGCCACCCGCACCACGGTGAACCGCCGCCGCGCGATGCGCCACCCGTCGGCGGTGCGGACGATGTCGTCGTCGTAAAAGCCGATGCCGTTGGCGCCGGATTGGTTGTCGGCGAACATGATCAGCGCATCGACATAGGTACGAGCCGTGGCCTTGTCGCCGTCGACCGTGATGACCTGGTTGGTCAACCGGTGCAGCGTGTGCCCCGCCAAGGCGTGCGTCTTCTCCATGAAGTCCGTGACGGCGTCAACGCCGTTCCATGCACCGATCTCGCCGTAGTCGAGCTGGCAGTCCTCGGTGAACACGGTTCGAAACAGCGGCCAGTCGCGTCGGTCGATCCCGGTCGCGTACCGAACGAGCAGATCCGAAATCTGCTGCCGGTCGCCGTTTTCGGTCATCAGACGTCTCCATTCGGGTTGACCACGACGCGCGGTGGTCCTTCGGATCTGCGCTCCCGCTCGAACGCGCCGGGTACCTCGTCCAGAAAGCAACGCATCGGCCTGGTTCATATTCTCGAATAATCGATATAAAGT
Organism: Mycobacterium sp. E2327; assembly: GCF_001672675.1. Taxonomy (NCBI): domain Bacteria; kingdom Bacillati; phylum Actinomycetota; class Actinomycetes; order Mycobacteriales; family Mycobacteriaceae; genus Mycobacterium; species Mycobacterium sp. E2327. Next base: position 1,805 of record NZ_LZKE01000038.1, on the reverse strand, counting down.
CTCGAATGATCGGTGTAACCATATGAATGCTGCCGTAAAGGAGTCAAGACATTCGCGGATCGCCCTCGGCGCCGACCGCCCGAGTGCTCGACGTCGTCGAGCTCCTGGCCCGGTTCCCGGATGCGCCGCTGCGCTTCTCCGACGTCGTGCGCGAGCTCGACCTCACCCAGGCGACGGCCCACGCGATCCTGAAGACGCTCTGCGACCGGGGCTGGGTCAGCCGCGACCCCGTCGCCAAGACCTTCATCCTCGGCCCCGCGCTCGCGGTGGTGGCCGCGCGCACCGACACCGCCCGTCCCCTTGCGCACGCCGCCCGTTCCGCGGTGCTGCGGCTCTCCCGCGAAGTCGGCTACGCCGGCTCGGTGGTCGAGCGATTCGGTGACTCGCTGGTGGTGACCGCCTTCGAGGGTGACCCCGCGACGCAGCCCGCGGGCATCCCGGGCGATCGGATCCCCTACGCGCCGCCGTTCGGTGTCGCACTCGCGGCCTGGGACGGCGAGGAGGAACAGCGGGCGTGGATCCGTCGCGGTGCCGGCGACAACACCGATCGTTGCGAGCGCCTCGAACGCGTCCTGGAACACACCCGGCGGCGGGGGTTCGACGTCGACTGGACGACGCCCGCCCTGGCACAGGCCGTCCAAGCGGTCGTCGGGCTGGATCACCACGAGATGCCGACGCCCGTGCGCCACATCCTGGATCAGCTGCTCGCGGAGTTCACCACCATCGGCTTCCTCTCCGACGACAATCCCGGCCGCCGCAAGCAACCCGTGGTCACGATCGCCGCGCCGGTTTTCGACCATCGCGGACAAGCCGCCCTGATGCTGGCCGTGCATCCGCTGTGCTCGCTCAGCGCGAGGCAAATCCGGCTCATCGGCCAAAAGCTCACCGAAGAAACGGCGGCGATCAGCCAATCGCAACGGCATGCGGTGGATCGCACCGGCTAAGTTAGCCATCCGGATATCAGAGCGTCATCACCAAAACACCTGCGGGACAGCAGCGCTCGTCGGAATCCGGCCTGATGGGCGCTATGTCTCCTCGCGGCCAGGAACTCCCGCGTCGAAGGCGTTGAGCGCCACGGCAACCATGGAGAAGCAGCCCACCAGAAACACGATCTCGGCGGCCCCTTGCTCGCCGAACCGCGCGACGGCACGTCGATAGGTGGTCTCGGGCAGCACACCGCCGCGGTTGAGCGCGGCGGCCATGTCGTATGCGGCGCGTTCGTCGCCGGTGAGGTCGGCGGGGCGCTCACCGGCGGCGATGGTGGCGATCTTGTCGTCGGACAGCCCGGCGCGGCGCGCGAAGTACTCATGTCCGTAGATCTCGTACCGCGCCCCGAACTTCGCGGCGGTTACCAGGATGACCAATTGATGGACGCTGCCGGGCAACAGGGCATGCTCCCACAGCGATCTGTTGAGAGCCCAAGCCGGCGAGCCGAATTGGGGAAAATGCAGCCAACCGTTGAACGGCCCGACCAGCGCACCGTCACCGCGGTATGCAATGAGTTCGCCGAAGCCGCTGTCGATTACGGCGCGCATGTCGGCGTACAGGGCTTGCTGTGCGGCGGTCAAACCGCTCGGTGGCAACAGCGGAAGTCGCACCGGCTCCCTCCCTGCGTGATCGCGGTTGTTTGACCCAGCCAATCCGCGGAACGCCAACGTGTCCACGACGGGCTTTCGACCAGTGCTAAGTCACGCTTCCTACCGCAGGTAGAGCCACTTAAGCTCGTCTCATGTTGCGTCCTGCAAGTTGGATTGGACTAGCGGGTGAAAGTCCCGTCCGGGTAGGCACCGGAGCGCCGGGTAGCA
>NZ_LZKE01000037.1:0-41395 GCF_001672675.1 Mycobacterium sp. E2327 | reverse complement strand
GCTACTGGGGCAGCCGGCAGCGACTGATCGTCGACGCGGCCCTCGCCGACGCCGAGGCCTTCAGTGCGGTACCGGACACCGGTTCGTTGCGTTCAGACCTGCTGGCGTTCGCGCGCAGAGCGATCGCGCGGCTCAATTCCGAGGAGGGCCGCGCCTTCACGCGGGCGCTCGTCATGGAACGTCCCGGCCATCACGACGAAGAAACCCGAATGCTGGTTTGGCAGGCGCGTTTTAACGCCTTGCGCGCGGTGATCGACCGCGCGAGGGAACGGGGCGAACTGCGTGCCGGGGTGAACACCCTGGCGGCCGTGCAAGTCGTGCTGGCGCCGTTGAACGTTCGCGTCCTTTACTCCGATTTACCTATCGACGATCGCTACTGCGAGGCGATCGCCGACATGGCCTGGCACGCGCTGGTCAAGCGGGAGTGAACTCGACCGGCAGCGTGGCCGGCGTCACGAGGCTTTGACCGTCTCGGTGTCGCGTCCGGACCGCAACACGGTGCCGGGGAGGGCGCCGGTGGCGACGCCGTCACGGCACACCTCGACGCCACCGACCAGCACCGAGGTGATCCCGTAGGCGTCGGCGACCAGCCGCGGCGCGCCGGCAGGCAGGTCGTAGCGGGTGCGCTCGGGCCCGTGGTCGACCGTGGCCGGGTCGAACAGCACCAGGTCGGCGTGCCAGCCGGGCTCGATGCGGCCGCGTTCGGTCAGCCCGTAGAACCGGGCCGGCACGTCGGTGATGAGCCGGACGGCCTCCTCGAGCGTCACGACCTGATGCTCGCGGACGCCCCGGCCCAGCAGCGACGTCGTGTAGATGGCGCCGCACATCATGTCGAGGTGGGCTCCGGCGTCCGAGCCGCCGATCACCGCGCCCGGGTGGTGCCACACTTCGGCGCGCGCCCGCCAGTCGGCCGCGTCGTCACCGGTCAGCGGCGGGGACAGGCCGGTGCGCAGTTCGTCGGCGATCACGATGTCCAGCAGCGTGTCGAAGGGCTCGCCGCCCCGGTCGGCGGCGATCGCGCCGACGCTGCGGCCGGTCGCGTCGGCGTTCTCGGGGGCGAACGTCTCGACGATGACGAGGCGGTCCCATTGCGCCAGGCCGCGCAGCATGCCGGCCTCCTTGGAGGCGGCGCCCTCGGCGAGGCGGCGGCGCACCTGCGGATCGGCAAGCGCGACAAGCCGTTCGGGCACCGGCAGGTGCATCGTGTCGCGCCAGCCGGGCAGCCCGTCGAGCACGAAGCCGGACAGGAACGACAGCCGGATCTTCATGGCCTGCGGCAGGGTCAGCGCCACCACCCGGCCGCCGCGTTGGGCCGAGGCGTCGAAGGCGCGCAACTGCTTTCCGTGCCCGGCCGGGTTGGCCGCCGAGACGCCGAGCAGGTTCCAGTTCAGCGGGCGGTCCGCGGCCACCGACATGTCGGTCAGCAGCGCGATGTCGTCGTCGGTGAAGCCGGACAGGCAGCCGGGGATGATGGCCTCGAGCGTGGTGCCCGGATGGTCGCGCAGCGCGGCCGCGAGCGTCACCAGCTCGTCGCGCGAAGCGCTGCGCGACGGAACCGGTTGCCCGCCACCGTCATTGTGGGTGGGCGACTGCGAGGTCGACAGCCCGAGCGCGCCGGCGCCCAGCGCGTCGTGCAACACCGCGACCATCTTGTCGATGTGTTCCGGTGTAGCCTCGCCGCCCACGGCATCGGCGCCCATCGCGGCCAGCCGCAGCGCCGAATGGCCAACCAGGAAACCGGCATTGACCGCGGTATGGCCGTCCAGGCGGCCCAGCCAGTCGCCGAACGATGCCCAGCCCCAGTCCAGGCCGGCCCGTAACGCGTCCAGCGGCATCCCCTCCACCCGCGCCAGCATCCGGGTGAGGTAGTCGTGTTGGTCGGGCGCCGCCGGCGCCAGCGTGAAGCCGCAGTTGCCGCCGAACACGGTCGTGACGCCGTGCTGCACCGATGGGCTGGCGGTCGGGTCCCAGAACAGCTGCGCGTCGTAGTGGGTGTGCAGGTCGACGAACCCGGGCGCGAGTGTCTGCCCTTGGGCGTCAACGGTTTTGGTGGCCATGTCGTCGACGTCACCGACGGCGACGATGCGCCCGTTGCTGACGCCGACGTCGCCGTGGCGGGCGGGCGCGCCGGTGCCGTCGACGATCTCGGCGTCGCGGATCAACAAGTCAAGCACTTGCGGGCCTCCTACGTTCTGGCGAGCCACCCGTCGTCGGGCAGCGGGTGGCCGAATAACTGTGCGGCGTTGCGGTGGGTGATCCGGGCCGCGTCCTCCGTCGACAGGCCGGCGACGTTGCGCGCCACCACCTCCTGGGTGTCGGGCCACGTCGAGTCGGCGTGCGGGTAGTCGCTTTCGACGAGGATGCGGTCAGCCCCGATCGCGTCGAGGGCGCCGAAAGCGTGCGGGTCGTCGATCGAGCAGAACCAGAAGTTGCGCCGCAGCACCTCGCTGGGCAGCAGGTCGCTCTTCCACGCACCACCCTCGTGGCCCGAAGCGGAATGCGCCAGAACGTAATCGGCGCGGTCGCCGAGCATGGCCGCCCAGCCGAGACCGCCCTCGGCCAGCGTGATGTTGAGCCCCGGGAACCGCACCGGGATCCCCGACCACAGCATGTCCGCGCACGCGACCAGACCGTTCACCGGGAACAGGGTGGTGATGGTTTCAAAAGGCGTGTCCGGGGCGGGGATTGGCGCCCACTGCGCGGAGCCGGTGTGCAGGCACACCGCGGTGCCGGTCTCCTCGCAGGCGGCGAAGAACGGATCCCACGCGCCGCTGTGCAGGCTGGGGATTCCGCATTGGGCCGGCAGCTCGGGGAAGCTCACGGCCTTGAAGCCGCGCGCGGCGTTGCGGCGGACCTCCTCGGGCGCGAGTTGGGGGTCGGCCAGCCACGGCAGCTGCAGCGGGATGATCCGGTCGGGGTAGGCGCCGGCCCACGCCTCGAGGTGCCAGTCGTTCCAGGCCCGCAGGGTGGCCAGGCCCAGCTCCAGGTCGTCGCTCTTCCAGAAGACAGTGCCGGCGAACCCGGCGATCAGCGACGGGAAATTCAGCGATGCCCAGATGCCGGCGAGGTCCATATCGGCGATCCGGGCGTCGACATCCCAACAGCCGGGCCGCATTTCGTCGAACCGGGCGGCTTCCATGCTCCATTCCTCGCGGGGCCGTCCGATCACCGCGTTGAGGCCGATGTTGGGATACTCGCGGCCCTCGTAGCGCCACACCTGGCGCCCGTCGTCGGTCTCGACGACCCTCGGGGCGCGGTCGGACAGCGCCGCGGGCAGCCGGCCGATGAACAGATCGGGCGGCTCGATGACGTGGTCGTCCACCGAGATCACGACGTGCTGTCGCTGCCGGGGATCAGGGTCTGGCAGCAGCGCCATACCTGATGACTATCGTCGGATTTCCGGCGCTGTCAATGCTATCTATGCAATGAAAGCAAAGTTGCGGCTAATCCAGTCGCGTGATGCCCGGATATGCGTCGACGCCGCGGTCGAAGCTCATCAGTTGAGCGATGTGGTAGCGAGTCATGATGGCGATGTGCAACGCAGCCCTCGCCGAGAGGCCTCGATAGCGCGACAGAGTGTCCTTGGCGAACTCGACATCGGCGTGCCCGATCGGCAGCACCTCGTCCACCACCCCGAGGATCGCGTCGAAGGTCGGCTGGATCGCCTCGCGACGCTCGATCGCCACATATCGGTGACAGATTTCCTGTAGCACTTCGGCGTCGGTGACAAGCCGGTTGCCCGCCGACAGTGCGGATTCCAGCAGACGTTGCGCATTCAGCTTGTGTGGGCGCGACGCGCCCACCAAGTACATGGGGATGTTGGTGTCGACGAAGATCACTGGGTAGCTTCAGGAGGCTCCATGTATCCGCGTTCGGTCTCCTCCAGCATTTGGTCAATGCCAGGCGCCGGAAACTCATGACGCGCGGCGGTTCGGACGGCCCGCAACTTGGCGTCGAGATCGCCGGTCGGCTCCCGTTCCCGCGCCTCGCGCAGGGTGCGGCGCACCCATTCGGAGACGGTTGTGCGATGCCGGCGGGCGATTTTCTGCAGCTCGTCCCACTCGTCCGCGTCGAGAAGAACCTGCAGCCGCTTACTCATGGTATGAGTATAAATGACTCATTCCGCTGGCCGCCGCGTCTTTCGCTGCTACCGCGCCGTGGCAACATCGCTGGGCTTCGAGGGCAAGATTAAGTGGGCCGAGGCGATGCCGTAAGCATTGACCACAGCACCGGCAGAAAGGAATCCCTGCGATGGCCAAGACCCGTGCCGAAGCGGCGCAGTACGTCAAGGAAGCCGGAGGGTTGAAGCTTGTCGTTTTCGGAGCCGACGGGCACGAGGTGGCGGCGATGTTCGTGCAAGGGTCGGTGACATACGACGAGGAGGCAGCGCGCTTTATCGCGGTTGCCGAGGACGGCCACACGGTGGGGGAACTGTTCGTGGACGAGACGGTCGGTTACGACGAGAGCATCGACGCGTTCGTCATCCGAACCGTGCGATAGCGATTAATGCCCGGGCTCGAATTCGATCGGCAGTGCCATGGGTCCGCTCAGCCCGCTGAGGGGCTTCCATGGGGCCGGGCCGGCGAGGCGGGCGTTGGGCATGCGCCGGGTCATGATCGCGAGTGCTTCGGCCAGCTCAAGTCGGGCCAGGTTGGCGCCCAGGCAGTAGTGCATGCCGGCGCCGAACGTCTGCATTGGCGGGGCGCCGTCGCGGGTGATGTCGAGGCGGTCGGGTTCGTCGTACACGGCGGGATCGCGGTTCGCGGCGGCGGTGTTGGCGATGACCAGCGTGCCGGCCGAGATCATGAATCCGGCGATTTCGACGTCCTCGCGCGCGGTGCGCAGCGTGGCGGCCGCGATCGGTGAGTGGCGCATCGTCTCTTCGACGGCCTTGTTGGCGAGCTCGGGATTCTGGGCCAGCAGCTCCCACTGGCCGGGGTGCTCGCACAGCGCCTGCACCGAGGCCGCCAGCTGGTTGCGGGTGGTGTCGGTGCCGGCGATCAGCAGGCCGGCCGCCAGCATCCGTAGTTCGTCGGCGCTGAGGTGATCGCCGTCGTCCTCGGCCCGGATCAGATCGGAGGTCAGGTCGTCGGTCAGCCGGTGGCGCCGCTGGGCGACCATGTCGTCGATGTAGGCGTCAAGATCCGCCCACGCGGTCAGGATGGTCCGCTCGTGGGCGGCGACGTCCCAGCTGAAGGCCTTGAAGATGTCGTCGGTCCAGTCCGAGAAGAGCTGCCAATCCTCCGCCGGCGCGCCCAGCAGCGCGCAGATGATCGGGATCGGATATTGCCTCGCGATCTCGCCGACTACCTCGCAGCGTCCCGTAGCGGCGTGGCGGTCCACCAGTTCGGTGATCACATCGACGATCGTCATGCGCAGCCGCGCGGTGGCGCGCGGTGTGAAGGCTTGGGACACCAGTCGTCGCAGCCGTTGGTGCTCGGGCCCGTCGAGGCTGATCAGGCTGGCTGCCACCCGCTCCCACAACGGCCCACTGGTGATGCCTTGTGAGGCCAGGAACATGCCCTGAGGCATCCGGAATCGGGGGTCGCGCAGCACGCTTCTGACCAGTTCGTAGGTGAGCAGCTCCGGCCCGTGCGGGCTGACGGCGATCGGCGCCCGGCGTCGCGCTGCCCGGAGGATTTCGTGCGCCTCGTCCGGGCTCTGGCAGTGCTCGTAGTTGATCCTCGGGAGGCCGGCCTCGAACACGCTCGGGCAGATCGGTGCATCAGCCGTGATGGTCATGGTGTTCCCCCGGAGGTCGTCGGTGTCGTGCTTTCACCACGAAGTCTTGGGAGCGGGGGAGCACATTGCACGCGTAGTCGGCTACCTCACTTCGTGCGTTCGGCGGTTGTGCACTCAGGGCTTTGAGTGGGAGCCCAGGGTGTGGATTCGGCGTATTCTCCGCCGCCAGTGCACACGGGAAGCCTTGACTGCACACTCGACGCGGCGCGTAGCCTGCCTATATGCGAAGGACTTTCGTCGTCACGCTCGCGTTCGGGGTAATCGTCGCGCTGTTCGGTCTGATCTGGGCGCTGCAGGGATTCGGGGTGCTGCTAGGTAGCCCGATGAGCAACACCACGACCTGGTCGATCATCGGGCCCATCACGGTGCTGGTCGGCCTCGCGATCGTGGTGTTCAGCTGGCGCAAGCTTTCGGCAAAATAGTTCACGCCTGCACGACGGTGAATTCCACCGTGTGCCAGCCGGTGGCGCCGTCCGGGACGCTACCGACCCGATCGGCCGTTTGGGTGGCCCCGGTGTTGTCGGTGGCGCGCACGGAGATGGTGTGCCTCCCAGGGCTTTTCGCCTGCCACGGAAAGCGCCACAACCGCCACGTGTCGTTGGAATAACTGGCGCCCTGCTCGGCGGGCTGCCAGACCCCGTCGTCGATGAGGACCTCGACCGCCCGCACGCCGCGATTCTGCGCCCACGCGACGCCGCCGAAGACCACGGGGCCCACGGGCAGCTGCTGACCATCCTTCGGCACATCGATCCGCGACTCGGTCTTGATGGGCGCGCGCGGCGCCCAGCCCTGCCGCGTCCAGTACGCCTTCGCCCTGTCGAAGCGGGTCAGCTCCACGTCGACGACCCACTTGGTCGCCGACACGTAGCCGTAGAGCCCGGGCACCACCAGCCGGGCCGGATAGCCGTGCTCGACTGGGAGGGGCTGACCGTTCAGGCCCACCGCCAGCAGCGCCGCGCGGCCATCGGTGAGCGCCTGAACGGGCGTGCCGGCGGTGAACCCGTCGATCGACGTCGAGAGCACCATGTCGGCGTCAGCATGCACCCCGGCCGCGGCGAGCAGGTCGGCCACCCGGTAGCCGGTCCAAACACCCGTCGAAATGAGGTTTCCGCCAACGGGATTCGATACGCAGGTCAGCGTCGTCACCGTTTCGACGACGTCGAAGCGGGCCAGGTCGTTGAAGCTGTAGGTGGTTTCGCGGTCCACCATGCCGTGGATGCGCAGTCGCCAGTCACCGTGGCTGAGCTGGGGAACGGTCAGTGCGGTGTCCACGCGGTAGAAGTCGGCGCTGGGCGTGATAAAGCTCGGCAGCGCAACGCCGTTCGGTTGCACGTCGGCGGGTATCGGTGGCGCCGGCGTGCGCGGGCGGGGAAGCGCAAAGCCGGTGCGGTCGGCGGCCACCGAATGCACCAACCGCGTGACGACCGCACCCGCCACGCCGCTCACCACTCCGAATCCGAGCAGCCCCAGCATGACCAGCCTGCGCCTGCCCGCGTCCGGGTCGTCGACGGTGTCCCCGCCGTCCGACCCCGACCGGATCCGACGGGTCAGCAAACGAAGGGTCGCAACGCCGCAGGCGGCGCCGACCAGCGTCGGGATCGTGTCGACGGCCGTCGCACCCGGCCGTGACAACACCGCGAGGCATCCCAGCACGCCCGCCGCTGCGATCGTGACGCTCCCGACGGGGCGGCGCGCAGTCTCGAAGCTCCCCGCGATGGCGGCGATCGCGGCGATCGCCACGAGCACGACGACGGCCACGAAGGGCTTGTCCAGGGAGCCGAGGGTCTGAATCGCCCACTCTTTGACGGGCCCCGGTGTCACGTCGACGGCCACCGCGCCGACCGCGGCACGCGCGTCGGCCTGCGCGCCGAACGGGATGCCCACCAGCTGGGCCACCCCGAGCGAGACAGACGCGGCGGCGACGCCCGCGATCATCCGCTCATTCGACGGGGCGACGGCCATCGAGCCACTCTACCCGCGTTCGCCGCCCGATCCGGAGGGCCGCAAACACATTGCCGTACAGGAAAACCGGGGACCCCCCGGACGGCTAGTCTAGAGACAGCCGAGATACCCAATTCGGCTTGCAGATATGAAAAAAGTGATTTAGCCTCCGACACCCTGGCCATCCGCATATCTTGGGCTTTTGTAGGCCCGGGGGACGCATGGGAGCGTAAGACTTGACCGCGATCCGCCGAACGATCCGTTCGTCGATTCCGGTTGTCTTGGCGAATGCGGAGCGCGCTCGGGATGCCTTCGGGCGCTTGGCGTTTGGCGACACGGCATGACGCGCGCGACTGCGACAGAACGGCTCGACAGCGAAAACCCGTGGCCGGGGCTCGAGTCGTTCGAGGAATCCGGGAGCGCGTTCTTCCACGGGCGTGGCCACGAATCGACGACGCTGCTGAGCTGCGTTCTCGACGCTCCCATCACCCTGTTGTACGGGCGGTCCGGCGTCGGCAAGACGTCGTTGCTGCGCGCGGGGCTGTTCCCGTTGCTGCGCGACAACGACTTTCTGCCGGTCTATGTGCGCTTCGACGTTGCGCCGGGCGCCGCACCGCTGACTCGTCAATTGCGGCAATCGGTGTCCGACTCGATTCGGGCCGAGGTGCTCGATCCGGTGCTGCCTGCGGAGGGCGAATCTCTTTCGGAATATCTGCATCGCGACGACTTCGAGCTCCGAAGCGAGCGCGGCGAGCCACTGACGCCGGTGATCGTCCTCGACCAGTTCGAGGAACTCGTCACACCCGCTCAGCGGGTTGCCGATCTCGTTCGGGAATTCAGGGATGAGCTCGGTGAGCTGGCCGAACGGAAGGGCAGTTACAAGTTACTGCTCTGCCTGCGGGAGGAATCTGTCCCGGATCTCGACGACTGGCGCCAGCTCATCCCGTCGCTCGGTCAGTCGCGGATGCGACTCTTGCCGATGGGAACGAGCGAGGCAGTCGACGCGGTGTACAAGCCGGCCGAGGAGTTGATGCCCCGTTCGTTGGCGCGCCGGGTGGTGGGCATCGTCGCCGGCGAGGACCTGCACCGCGCCCATGGCGTCCCGTTTGCCGATGTCGATCGTCCCGGCGACGACTTCGACGCCCTGGAGGTCGAACCCGCGCTGCTCAGCTTGTTCTGCCGCGAGCTCAACGAGGAGCGGAAGCGGCGCGGGCAGAGCCACTTCGACGACCGGCTGGTCCAGGACGCCAGGCGAGACATCCTGTCGAACTACTACCTGTCGTGCGTGCGCGATCTTCCCCCGCGCGTCGCGCAGTTCATCGAGTCCGAGCTCATCACCGAGAAGGGATTCCGCGACAGCTACGTCCGCGAGGAAGCGGTGCCGTCACGGCTCACCGAGGACGAACTGTCCCGGCTGATCGGGTCGCGGCTGCTACGGCTGCAGGAACGCTACGGCGCGCAGCGCATCGAACTCACGCACGATGTGCTCACCGACGCGGTCCGCGAACACCGAGACCGGCGACGCACGGGAAAGACCAAGGCCGCCTTGGCATCCCGCGCCGACGGCCCGCAAGTCGGACTCGAAGCCGCCCAGCGGCGCGCGGCTGCCCTGCGGAAACGGTTACAGATCCTCGCTGCCGCGCTGGCGGTCACCGCCGTCGTCGCCCTCGTCGCCGTGATGCTCGGTGTGCAGGCCGTCCAAGCGCGACACGAGGCGCAGAGCCAGCTGCACCAGAAGCTGCTCACCCAGCGGCAGATCCTGATCGCCGAGGCGCAGGACATGCTGGCCGGCACCCAGCCCGGCGGGGACGCGCGCGCCTTCCAGCAGATCCTCGCCGCGCGCGCCCTGCTCACTCCCGCCGACGACGGCCCGCTCTACACCGCGGTGGCCCAACGAGCCAGCACCCTGAAAATCATCACCGGGCACACCGGTGCCGTGAACGGTGTGGCGTTCAGCCCCGACGGGCGCCGGCTTGCCAGCGTCGGCCTCGACAAGGCGGTGCGGGTGTGGAACACCGAGACCGGCCAACAGGTCGGCGCGGCGATGACCGGCCATCAGGACAACGTGATCGGCGTGGCGTTCAGCCCGGACGGGCGCCGGGTGGCTTCCGCGAGCATGGACAAGACCGTCCGAATCTGGGATGCGGAGACGGGCCACCCGGTCGGCGCGCCCCTCCGCGGTCACACCGGTTCGGCGCTCGGGGTGGCGTTCAGCCCGGACGGGAACTGGCTGGCCTCGGCGAGCAGCGATCGCACCGTGCAGCTGTGGGACGTACGGGCCGGCTACACGCCCGGTCCCCGGCTCGTCGGCCACACGGGCTCGGTGGTCGGCGTGGCGTTCAGCCCTGATGGGCAGCGGCTGGCTTCGGCGAGCGACGACCAGACCGTGCGCCTGTGGGACGCCCGCACCGGCCAACCGATCGGCGCCCCCCTCGTCGGGCACATCGGCCCGGTGCTCAGCGTCGCGTTCAGCTCCGACGGGCACCGGCTGGCTTCCGCGAGCATGGATACGACGGTCCGGATCTGGGACGCCGACACCGGTCAACCGGTCGGCGCGCCCCTCACCGGTCACACCGGGCCGGTGCAGGGCGTGGCGTTCGACCCCGCGGGACATCGGCTGGCCAGTGCGAGCGCCGACCAGACCGTGCGTTTGTGGGACGCCGACGCCGACCACGACCGCGGCCCGTTGCTCGTCGGACACAGCGGCATCGTGAACGGCGTCGTGTTCAGCCCCGACGGGCGCCGGCTGGCCACCGCAAGCGCCGACGCCACGGTCCGGCTGTGGGACGCCGGCCAGCCGCTCGGCTCACCGCTGGTCGGCCACACCAGCAAGGTGAATAGTGTCGCCTTCAGCCCCGACGGCCACCGCCTCGCCTCGGCCAGCGACGACCAGACGGTGCGCCTGTGGGACGCCGGCACCGGCCAGCCGGTCGGCGCGCCCCTGCGCGGCCACACCGGCAACGTGAACAGCGTGGCGTTCAGCCCCGACGGGCGGCGCGTCGCCTCGGCGGGCGACGACCAGACGGTGCGGCTGTGGGACGCCGGGACCGGCCAACCGGTGGGCGCGCCGCTGCGCGGCCACACCGGCCCGGTGCTCAGCGTGGCGTTCAGCCCCGACGGCCGCCAGCTGGCGTCGGCCGGCGACGACCAGACGGTGCGGCTGTGGGACGCCGCCACCGGTAAGTCGATCGCCCTGACCGGCCACACCCGCAGGGTGGACAGCGTGGCGTTCAGCCCCGACGGTCACCGGCTGGCCTCGGCCAGTGTCGATCAGACGGTGCGGCTCTGGGATGCGGGCACCGGCCAATCGCTCGCCGTCCTCGCCGACCACGCCGGGCCGGTGTTCAGCGCGGCGTTCAGCCCGGACGGCCGCCGGCTGGCCACCGCGAGCGGCGACCAGACGGTGCGGCTGTGGGACGCGGGAACCGAGCAACCGGTCGGCGACCCCTTGAGGGGAAACGGCGACACCGTGAACGCCGTGGCCTTCAGTCCCAACGGACGGCGGCTGGCCACCGCGGAAAGCGAAGGCACGCTGCAACTTTGGGATGCCACCACCGGCCAGCCGTTCGGCGCCTACCTCGAGGGCCACACCGGCCCGGTACTCAGCGTGGCGTACAGCCCCGACGGGCAACGGCTGGCCTCCGCGGGAGCCGACACCACGGTGCGGCTATGGCCGGCGGATGCGTCGCCGGAGATGCTGTGCGCCAAGCTGACCTCGAACATGAGCCGCCAGCAGTGGCGCGACTGGGTGTCGCCCGACATGGGCTACGTCAAGCTGTGCCCGGGACTGCCGATCGCCGGTAGTGGCTAACTCGGCACGGGATGCCGGACGAACGTCCGCGGCTGGGTGAACGCCCGGATCCCGTCGACGCCGAGTTCCCGGCCGAGGCCCGACTGGCCGCAGCCGCCGAACGGCAGGCGCGGGTCTTGGGCGGCCAGGCCATGGCAGTTGACGCTGACGGTGCCCGCGACGAGCCGGTCCGTGATCCGGTCGGCCAGCGCGTCGTCCCCGGTCCAGACCGACGCGGTGAGGCCGAATTCTGTTGCGTTGGAAGCGGTTACGGCGTCGTCGATGTCGTCGTAGCCGAAGATCGGCAGCACCGGACCGAACTGCTCCTCGGAGGCCAGCCGCGAATCGGAGGCGAGGTCGGTGACGACGGTCGGCAGCGCGAAGTAGCCGCCGGAGGCGGCGTCGGCCTCGCGGATCCGCCCCGCGGTGCGCACCGACGCGCCCTGGGCCTCGGCGTCACCGACCAGGGCGGCGACCCGGTCGCGCCCGGCGGCGGTGTGCAGCGGACCGAGCGTGGTCTCGTCGGCGAGGCCGTCGCCGATCACCTCGCGCTCGCAGCGCGCGAGCACCGCCTCGGCCAGCTCGCCGACCTTGCCGGCAGGCGCGTACAGCCGCTTGATCGCCATGCAGACCTGGCCGCCGGTGGTATAGGTCGCCGTCACCAACCGCTCCACGAGCTCGTCGGTGACCTCGATGTCCGGGGCGACGATCGCGGCGTCGTTGCCGCCCAGCTCGAGCAGCACCGGGGTGAGGCGTGCCGCGGCGGCGGCCATGACGGCGCGCCCGGTGGCGACGCCGCCGGTCAGCGAGATCAGGTCGATGCCCGGGTGGGTGACCAGCGCCTGGGCCAGCTCGCTGCCCGGTCCGGACAGGACGTTCACCACGCCCGGCGGCAGCGCCGCGGCCACCGCGCCGGCCAGCTGCAGCGCGGCCAGCGGACAGCTCGGTGGCACCTTGACGACGGCGGTGTTGCCCGCCGTCAGCGCCGACGCGAGCTTCGTCATCGTCAGCGCCAGTGGCCAGTTGAACGGCAGCACCAGCGCGGCGACGCCGAACGGCTCCCGGTGCAGCCGTGGGTAATCGGAGCCGGGGTCGACCTGCTCTTGGGCCAGCGCCGCCTCGGCCATCGAGCCGATCAGCGCGGCGAGGCCGGGTCCGGTGCTGATCTCGAAGTTCGCCTCGGTGAGCACCTTGCCGTGCTCGCGGGTGTAGAGCCGCGCGCCGTCGTTGGCGGTCAGCTGTTCGGCGGCCGTGGCCGCGGCCACCGAGATGGCGGCGACCCGCTCCGCGACGCCGAGCGCCCGCCATTCCGGGGCCGCCCGCTTCGCCGCCGACACCGCGGCGTCCAGTTGGGCACGGTCGGCGGCGGGTGCGTGGCCGACGATCTCGGCCGGTCGGGCCGGGTTGTGCACCGGGTAGGTTCCCGCGGCGCCTTCCTGCGGCTGGCCGCCGATGGTCAGGACCGAATCCGTCGCCGGCGCTTTGTGGACCGTAGTTGTCATCGCCCGTCTCCCTTGACCCGGTGCGGTTGTCCAGCCATGGTAAGTCGCTATGACGCCGATCACATTTTTGGTCCGATGAAAGCGGTCGTGCTGCGCGAGGTCGGACAGCCCACGGCGGTGGAGGAGCTCGCGTTGCGACCGCTGGCCGGCCACGAGGTCCGGGTGCGGCTGCACGCCAGCGGGGTGTGCCACAGCGATCTGTCGTTGCGCGACGGGGCGATACCGACGCTGCTGCCGTCGACGCTCGGGCACGAGGGTGCGGGGATGGTCGCCGAGGTGGGCGCCGACGTCACCACCGTCAGCGCGGGGGACCACGTGGTGCTGACGTGGAACGTGCCCTGCCGCTCCTGCACGCATTGCCTGCGCGGCGAGGCCCAGCTGTGCGTGCACGGCTACGACCACGCATACGGCGGCCCGTACGCGGAGGGCGGCGGCGCGCCGGTGTGGCCGGGAATGGGCGTCGGGTCGCTGGCCGAGGAGACGCTGCTGCCGGCCGCGGCGGTGGTGCGGGTCGACGAGTCGCTGCCGCTCGACCTCGCGGCGCTGCTGGGCTGCGGCGTCACCACCGGGGTCGGCGCGGTGATGCGCACCGCGGCCGTGCGCCCGGGGGAGAGTGTGCTCGTGATCGGTTGCGGCGGTGTGGGTTTGGCCGCGATCCAGGGCGCGCGGTTGGCCGGCGCGGCGCCGATCATCGCCGCCGACCGGGCCGCCGGCCAGCTTCCGGCCGCGGTGGCCAACGGGGCAACTGACACCATCGACGCCAGCGAGGTCGACGTCGTCGCCGCGGTGCGCGACCTCACCGGGGGCCTCGGGGTCGACCACGGGATCGAGGTGGTGGGCAAGCCCGCGACCATGCGCCTGGCCTACGAGGCCACCCGTCGCGGCGGCAAGGTGACCCTGGTGGGCGCCGCCGGGATCGCCGAGGAGGTGACGTTTCCGGCGCTGTCGTTGATGGCCGACGGCAAGGCGATCCAGGGCAGCGTCTACGGCGCCAGCGACCCGGCGCGCGACATCCCGGTGCTTGCCGCGCTGGCCCAACGCGGCAAGCTCGACCTCGAAGCGTTGGTGACGCGGCGGATCGGCATCGACGATGTCGAGGCGGCATTCACCGACATGTCCGCCGGGCGCGGCGCCCGCAGCGTGGTCTGCTTCGCGTAATCCTCAGGGCGACAGCGTGATTGCCTGCTCCGGGCAGTTCTGCTCACCCGTTTTGGCCTGCGCCTCGAGTTCGCCCGAGACCTCCTCGACGAGCACCACGCAGTGACCCACCTCGTCGGCGTCGAAGACGTCGGGCGCCAACGTGTAGCAGCGGCCGTGCCCCGTGCAACGGTCCGCATCCACTTCAATGCGGGTCATGACGCCGGGAACACCAGCGGCAGCGACTCCACCGACCGCAGCGCGGCGGTATAGGTCAGCTGCGTGCCGGGCTTGACCTCGTAATTCGGGATGCGGCGGTGGAATTCACGCAGCGCCACCCGCAGCTCCATGCGGGCGAGGTGGGACCCCAGGCAGCGGTGCGGGCCACCGCCAAAGGCGCGGTGCCGGTTTGGATTACGCGTGAAGTCCACCAGCTCCGGGTCGGGGAACTCGGCGGGGTCGGTGTTGGCCGCGCCGAGCAGCGGGCTGACCCGTTCACCCTTGCTGATCGGGCACCCGCCCACCTCGGTGTCCTGGATGCAGACGCGGGCCACGCCCGGCACGGGCGTCTCCCAGCGCAACAGCTCCTCGATGGCGCTGGGCAGTATCTCGGGTTGCTCGACGAGTTGGCGACGGTGCTCGGGGTGGCGGGCCAGGAACACGAAAAAGCAGTCCAGAGAGTCGGTTACGGTGTCGAGCCCGGCGATCAGGAACAGGATGCAGATGTCCAGCAGCTCCTCGCGCGTCAGCGGTTTGCCTTCCACGTTCGCCGCGATCATGGCGGACAGCACGTCGTCGCGCGGATTGGCGATGTGGTCGTCGATGGCACGGTCGAAGTACTCGTAGATCTGTTGCGCCGTCGGAGCACCGGACTCGTGGCGGCGGTCGTAGCCGGAGTCGCCCGGCGGGCGGATGATGCCGTCCTTCCACTCCAGGAACTGGTCGAGGTCCTCCAGCGGCAGGCCGAGCAATTGCAGGAAGACGGTGCAGGGGAGGGGGACGGCGAACTCTTCGTGGAAGTCGCATTCGCCGCGACCGGCGAAGCGGTCGATCATCTCGTTGACCAGCTCGCTGACGCGGGGTTCGCGCCGGGCCATCTCCCGCGGGGTGAACAGCGGGTCGAGGACGCGGCGGTATTTCGCGTGATCGGGCGGGTCGATTTGCAGCGGGATCATCGGCCGGACGTTGCCGAGGTCGACGGCGTCCATGTTCGACGAGAACAACTCGGTGTGCTTGAGGGCCATCTCGATGTCGGCCAGACGACTGAGAACCCATGCCGTCGGCGACCGGAATACCGGGGTGGTTTCGCGCAACGCCTTGTACATCGGCTGCGGATCGGCGAGTCCCGCGAACGCCTGATCGACATACCCGTCGGTTTCTGTCATGAGGTTCAATGTGACACCAACTTCGCTATTTAGGCAATGATTAGGTAATTGCTGATATGCCCGAATGCCGCTGGTCAGCAGATTCTCCAGCGGGTACCGTGGACCGTCGCGGACGAGTTGGCCGGGCGGCCGCGGCTCGCATGTCGAGTCGAGGAAAGTCCGGACTTCACAGAGCAGGGTGATTGCTAACGGCAATCCGAGGTGACTCGCGGGAAAGTGCCACAGAAAACAAACCGCCACCCTCGCGGTGGTAAGGGTGAAACGGTGCGGTAAGAGCGCACCAGCATTCCGGGTGACCGGAGTGGCTAGGCAAACCCCACCCGAAGCAAGGCCAAGAAGGCCGCATCGAAAGGTGCGGCCGCGCAGGCGTTCGAGGGTTGCTCGCCCGAGCCTGCGGGTAGGCCGCTCGAGGCACCCGGCAACGGAGTGTCCAGATGGATGGTCGCCGCCCCGCCGCCGTTGCTCATGCCGCGGCGGCGGGGAACAGAATCCGGCTTACAGGCCAACTCGTCCGCCCCCGCTTTGGCGCTTAGCGCACCGCCTTGGCGAGTTTGCGCAGCGCGTCGTCGAGTTGCTGACGGCACCGCTCGGCGAGGTCGGCCTCCTGCTGGTACAGCAGCCCATAGGTGAAGGTGTCCTCGCCGGCGGTGTGCGCGGCCTCGGCCTGATGACCCAGGTGCTCGCGGCTGACGACGCTGTCCTGGTGGTCGCCCAGCAGCGTCTGGATTACCTTCGCCTGCTCGGACACCTGCGTGGCGCCGGTGGCCGCGGCGGTGTAGCGAAGCCGCTTGGCGCGCTTGCGAATTCGATGCAGCGCCAGGTCTCGTTCGTGCTCGTCGCCGGATTCCACCTGGGCGGCGGCCTTCGCCGCCTTGCGGACCTTGCGGTAAGCCGGATCGAGGGTCACCGGCGCAGCCTCTTCGCCCGGAACCGCCGCGGGAGCTTCGGCCACCCAGGCCTCGAGGGCGTCGAGCAGCCGGAAGTATCGCTGCGAGCGCATCGCGATCAGCGACCGCCGCAGCCCCGTCTGGTAGCGGCGGCGCGCCCCGTCGACGAGGCGTTCGCGGATGCGTCCGCGCACCAGCTGGGGTGGCAGCTTGTCCAACGCCTGCTGGTAGCGCTCGGCCAACACCTCGGCGTCGCGGGCCGCGCCCAGCACGTTGCCCAGCTCGCGGAGCTCGTCGAGGATCCACGCGTTCTCGGACAATCCGAACGAGTCACCGGAGTCGGCCAGCAGGCTGCGGATCTTGCGGATGGTCACCCGCATCTGGTGCACCGCGTCGTAGGCGTCGGCGCGGACCGCCCGATCCCACACCAGCAGCTCGCCGACCTGCTCGGCCACCGCCCGGTGCACCGGGTCGGCGGGCGCGACCGCGCCGTCGGGACGCGCCGACGTGCCGAGCACGCGGGCTAGCTTGGAGGCGTGACCGGCGGGCGCGGCACCGGCGTCCAGCAGCCGATTGCTCAACCGGCTCAGCAGCTCGGTGTCGGCCGCGCCGTTGCCCTCGGCGAGCTCGAGTTCCCATTCGCGCCACTCCTGTTCGGCGGGCTGGGCGTCGGAGTCGCCGGCCGCCCACGCGGTGACGTGGTCGTTGCTGAACTCGGCCAGCGCCGCCCCGTCCGCGCCGTAGAGCACCTGGGTTTCGCGTTCGGTGCTGATTCGGGCGACGGGTACGAGCGGGCGCTCCCGGACGATGGCCAGCACCACATCGCGCAACTCGCCCGGCACGGTGTCGGGCTCTGAGGCGTCCAGCGGTGCGCGAACCTCGGTGCGCGCCTCCGGGCCGGACGGCAACTTGAGGTGCCAGCCCGCATCGTGACCGCCGGTGCGGCGGCGCAGGGTGATCTTGTTGCGCGCCAGGTCCTGCCCCGGCGTGTCGAAGTACGTCGCGTCCAGCGATTCGACCGGCGACTTGTCGACGTGAGCGATCGCGGCGATGCCTTCGAACGACGGCGACACGGTGGACTCCACGACGTCGAACTTGCGCTCCACCTCCAGATGACGCGAGGTTTTCGGCGCTTTCACAGGCATTCTCGGCTCCATTGAGGCGGCGTGATGGGCAACCCATAGGGTGCCATATCGCGGTGCTACTGGTTGAGATGCATCGCCCCGCCGGTCAGCTGACGAAACGTCTGGATTTCGCTTTCCTGGAACGGCCGCCCGTCGGGTTGCAACAGGTCGTGGAACCACACGTCGGGAATCGAGGCGTACGGGTGATCCCACGAGTCCCACGGGAAATACGTCTGGGTCTTGCCCGCGACGAGCCCCCAATTCATCGCACCGACCTTGCGGCGCTTGGCAATTGGCAGGATGTCCGCGACGGTGCTGCCCAACGGACGGGCCAGGTACTCGGTGCAGACGATCGGCCGGTCCTGCGAGGCGAGCTCGTCGATGCGGTTCTCGAAGCCGGCCGGCTCGCCGTAGGAGTGGAACGTCAGGAAGTCGGAGTTACCCAGCTGAATGGCGGCGATCGCGCTGGTGCTTCCGGCGTCGGGCCATTCGCCCTGCCACACCGCGCTCGTCAACGGCTGGACGGGATCGACCGAACGGGCCCACGCGAACACCTGCGGCAGCAGGTCCGCGACGAGCTGCTCCTTGTCCGGCCGCTCGACCGACGCGTAGTGGTGCGAGGGATTGTCGGGCTCGTTCCATAGGTCCCAACCCAAAACTCGGTCGTCGTTGCGGAATTGGGTCAGCACCCCCGTCACGTAGGCCCGCATGGTGTCGAGGTAGCCGCGGTCGCCGAGGCGTTCGGCGCCCGGGCCCTGCACCCAGCCCGAGTTGTGCACGCCCGGCGTCGGGGACCGCTGCGGCCCGACCTTGGGGAACGGGTCCCAACACGAGTCGAACAAGACGAACAGCGGCTTGATGCCGCGGTCGGCGGCGATGGCGACGAACTGGGCGAGGCGAGCCTGGAAACCGCGCTGATCCTGGGTCCACAGCTGGTCGTGCAGGAACACCCGCACGGCGTTGAATCCGGCGGAGCGGGCCCAGCCCAGCTCGACGTGGATGCGCAGCGGGTCGAAGGTGTCGGGCTGGAACATCTCCAGCTGGTTGATCGCGTTCGACGTGACGTAGTTGGCGCCGACCAGCCAGCCCTGCGCCCGGTACCAGCGGTCGGCGCGCTCGGTCGACCACCGGCTCGATTCCGGTGGGCCGGGGGGCGGTTGCGCGGCGGCGCGGGGCACTCGCGTCAGGGCCGCGCCGCCCGCCAGTAGCAGCGGCAACGCCAGGACCGTTCGGCGGTGCACGAGGCCACCACGATTACTGCCGACGATTTCTTCAACCCCGCTCACGAGCCCCGGTCGCCCATAGCAGCAACCCTACCAGCGGTGTCACACAAGAGGTTTCAGCAATCCCCGGCATGACCGGGACCGCCGCTTCAAGCGGGGGAAAGGGCGGGTTGCGCGCCTTTCGGCTAAGCGGCCGTCAGAAGCAGTGCTCCTCGGCGGGGAAGGAGCCCGCGGCCACCTCTTGCGCGTATTGCGTTGCGGCCTTTCGCAATTCGGCCCCGACATCGGCGAACCGCTTGACGAACCGCGGCGGCTTGCCGCCGCTCAGGCCGGCCATGTCCTGCCAAACCAGGACCTGGGCGTCGCAGTTGGGCCCGGCCCCGATCCCGATGGTCGGGATGGTGAGCTTGCCGGTGATCTGGGTGGCGAGCTCGGCGGGCACCATCTCCATCACGACGGAGAACGCGCCGGCCTCGGCTACGGCGATCGCGTCGTGCACGGTTTGCTCCGCGGCGTCGCCGCGGCCCTGCACCTTGAAGCCGCCGAGGCTGTTCACGCTTTGCGGCGTGAAGCCGATGTGGGCCATCACCGGGATGCCCGCGGCCGTCAGGCAGGCGATCTGGTCGGCCACCCGCTCGCCGCCCTCGAGCTTGACGGCATGCGCGCCGCCCTCCTTCATGAACCGGGTCGCGGCGGCCAGCGCGGCGGCCGGGCCGGCCTCGTAGCTGCCGAACGGCAGGTCGGCGACGACCATGGCGTGCTCGGCGCCGCGCGCCACGCCGCGCACCAGCGGGATGAGTTCGTCGATCGAAACCGGAACCGTGGTGTCGTAGCCGTACACCACGTTGGCGGCCGAATCACCGACCAGCAGCACCGGGATGCCGGCGTCGTCGAAGATCCGGGCGGTCGAGTAGTCGTAGGCCGTGAGCATGGCCCACTTGTGGCCTTCGGCCTTCATTTTCTGCAGGTGGTGGGTGCGAATCCGGGTCGGCGGCTTGGCTTGCGCAGCCGGATTGGCACCATAAGGGTTTTGCTCAGACATCATTGTCCCTGGTAGTGGTCGGATCGATCCTCGTGGCCGTTGCGGTCCCCGGGTTCGCTGACTCCCGCCATTCTGCCATCTCGGGTGCGCGGTTGCACCGCCCGTGTGGTGTGAGTCATACCATCTCCGCATGCAGCGGCTCAGCGGACTCGACGCCAGTTTCCTGTACCTCGAGACCGCCGCGCAGCCCATGCATGTTTGCTCGATCATCGAGGTGGACACGTCGACGATGCCGGGCGGCTACACCTTCGGCCGGCTGCGCGACGCGCTGACGCTGCGCCTGAAGGCGATGCCGCAGTTCCGCGAAAAGCTCGCCGACAGCGCGCTGAACCTCGATCACCCGGTGTGGGTGGAAGACGAGAGCTTCGACGTGGACCGCCACCTGCACCGCATCGGGTTGCCGCCGCCGGGCGGCCGCAGCGAATTGTCGGAAATCTGCGGGCACATCGCGTCGCTGCCGTTGGACCGCAGCCGGCCGCTGTGGGAGATGTGGGTCATCGAAGGCGTGGCGGGCGCTGATTCCGATCGGCTGGCGGTGATGACCAAGGTGCACCACTGCGGGGTGGACGGGGTGACGGGCGCGAATCTGATGTCGCAGCTGTGCGCCACCGAGGCCGACGCGCCCGCACCCGATCCGGTGGACGGCGTCGGCGGCGGCAGCGGATGGCAGATCGCCGCGGGCGGGTTGGTCCGGTTCGCCAGCCGGCCGCTGCGGCTGGCCAACGTGGTGCCCCAGACCGTGTCCTCGGTGGTCGCGACGGTGCGCAAGGCCGTCGAGGGCCAGGCGATGGCGCGTCCGTTCGCCGCGCCGCGGACCGCGTTCAACGCCTCCATCACCGGCCGCCGCAACATCGCGTACGCGCAGCTGGACCTCGAGGACGTCAAGACCGTCAAGAACCACTTCGGCGTCAAGGTCAACGACGTGGTGATGGCCCTGGTGTCCGGGGTGCTGCGCCAGTACCTGGCCGAGCGCGACGCGTTGCCCGACACGTCGCTGGTGGCTTCCGTTCCGGTGTCGGTGCACGGAAAGTCGGATCGCCCGGGCCGCAACCAGGTTTCGGCCATGTTCTCCAGCCTGCACACCGAGATCGCCGATCCGGTCGAGCGGCTGGCGGCCATCGCCGAGGCGAATTCGCTTGCCAAGGAACACAGTTCGGCCATCGGCGCCTCACTGCTGCAGGACTGGACGCAGTTCGCCGCGCCGGCGGTCTTCGGCGTCGCGATGCGGCTGTACGCCCGGACCCGGCTGACCGAGACCATGCCGGTGCACAACCTGGTGGTCTCCAACGTCCCGGGTCCGCAGGAGCCGCTGTACTTCCTGGGCTGCGAGGTCAAGGCGATGTATCCGCTGGGCCCGATCTTCCACGGCTCGGGCCTCAACATCACCGTGATGTCGCTGAACGGAACGTTGGACGTCGGGCTGATCTCGTGCCCGGAGTTGCTGCCGGACCTGTGGGAGATGGCCGACGACTTCGCGGTGGCGATGGAAGAACTGCTCGCGGCCGTCGGTTAGTTCGCCGCTGGAGGCGCTCATCAGAATCTCAGGTTGGCTCTGGCAGCATATGTGGGCATGGGGTTGTCTCGCCGCGACAAGGTCGCGCGCACGCTGCTGATCTGGACGGCGCTCGCCGCCGTGGCGATGCTGCTCGGCGGCTGTCTCCGCGTCGTGGGCGGGCGCGCCGTAATGGCGGGGCCCAAGCTGGGCCAGGCGATCGAATGGACGCCGTGCCGCTCGTCCAACCCCAAGGCCAAGATCCCCAGCGGCGCGATGTGCGGCCGGCTGGCGGTGCCCGTCGACTACGACCACCTCGACGGCGACGTGGCGACGCTGGCGATGGTTCGGTTTCCGGCGACCGGGGACAAGATCGGCTCGCTGGTGATCAATCCCGGCGGCCCCGGTGAGTCCGGCATCGACGCCGCGTTGAGCGTCGTGCAGACGTTGCCCAAGCGCATCCGCGAACGCTTCGACCTGGTCGGCTTCGACCCGCGCGGGGTCGGCTCGTCGCGGCCGGCGATCTGGTGCAATTCCGACGCCGACAACGACCGGCTGCGCACCGAGCCGAACGTCGACTACAGCCCTGCCGGCGTGGCCCACATGGAGGACGAGACCAAGCAGTTCGTCGGCCGCTGCATCGACAAGATGGGCAAGGACTTCCTGGCGAACGTGGGGACGGTCAACGTCGCCCGCGACCTGGACGCCATCCGCGCGGCGCTGGGCGACGACAAGCTGACCTACCTCGGCTACTCCTACGGCACCCGGATCGGCTCGGCCTATGCGGAGGCCTATCCCACCAAGGTGCGCGCGATGATCCTCGATGGCGCCGTCGATCCGAACGCCGACCAGATCGAGGCGGATCTGCGTCAGGCCAAGGGATTTCAGGACGCGTTCAACGACTTCGCCACCGACTGCGCCAAGCAACCGACCTGCCCGCTGGGCACCGACCCGGCCAAGGCGGTCACCGTCTATCACAGACTGGTCGACCCGATGGTGGACCCCAACAACGAGATGGTCGGCCGGCCGATACCCACCAAGGACCCGCGCGGGTTGAGTTATGCCGACGCCATCGTGGGGACGATCATGGCGCTGTACTCGCCGTCGCTGTGGCACCACCTGACCGACGGCCTGTCCGAGCTGGCCGACCACCGCGGCGACACCATGCTGGCGTTGGCCGACATGTACATGCGCCGCGACCCGCACGGCCACTACACCAACGCCACCGACGCCCGGGTCGCGATCAATTGCGTTGACCAGCCGGCGATTACGGACCGCGCCAAGGTGATCGACGAGGACCGCCGGTCCCGCGAGATCGCCCCGTTCATGAGCTACGGGCAGTTCACCGGCGACGCGCCGCTGGGCACCTGCGCGTTCTGGCCGGTGCCGCCGACGAGCAAGCCGCACGCCATCACGGCGCCCGGCCTGGCGCCGACGGTGGTGGTGTCGACCACGCACGACCCGGCGACCCCCTACAAGGCCGGCGTCGATTTGGCCCAGGAGCTGCGCGGCTCGCTGCTGACCTTCGACGGCACCCAGCACACGGTGGTCTTCCAGGGCGACAGCTGCATCGACGACTACGTGACGGAGTACCTGATCGGCGGCGACACGCCGCCGAGCGGCGCCAAGTGCTAGGGGTGTTGCGGCGCCGAGACTGCGCTCAACGCTAAAAATCCGGCGTTTTTTGGCGCTGAGCGCAGTCTCGACGGACTAGTGGCGACGCGCGCACTGGGCGTCGATTGTGAGCTGGCGGTTTTCGGTGTGCGCCTAGGGCGGGGTTTCGGCGATTTTCCCGCCCTGGGCTCACATGAAACGCCCACGATTCACACCCAACGCCCGACGATCCGACCAGGTCGCGACGCGCCGAGGCGAGATCAAGCCGTGACCATTTCGCGTTCGGACGGGTATTCGGTGCTGCAAATATTGACAGCCATGTCGCGCCTGAGACCGTTGAGCTCGGCGCTGCTGTCGTTCGGGATTCTGGTTGCGGGACAACCGGTGCTGCCGCTGCCGGTGGCCGGGGCGACCCCGGAACCGGGTGCGGGCCAGACCCCGACCCCGGCTCCGCCGGCCGCTGCGGCGCGCCCGCAGAACTGGGGCAGCTGCAGCCAATTCCTGACCGACACCAGCGACGTCCCCACCGCCCAGTGCACCACCGTGTCGGTCCCCGTCGACTACGCCAATCCGGGTGGCGCGCAAGCCAAGCTGGCGGTGATCCGGGTGCCCGCGACGGGACGCCGGATGGGATCGCTGTTGATCAACCCGGGCGGGCCGGGCGCGTCCGCGGTCGACATGGTCGCCGGCATGGCCTCGGACCTGGAGAACAGCGATATCACCCGCAACTTCGACCTGGTGGGGTTCGACCCTCGAGGGGTGGGCCACTCGACCCCGCCGTTGCGCTGCCGCAGCGACGCCGACTTTGACGCGTTCCGCCGCGAACCGATGGTCGATTACAGCCCGGCCGGCGTGGCGCACATCGAGCAAATCAACCAGCACCTGGCTCAGCAATGCGCCAGCCGGATGGGCAACGCGTTTCTGGCCAACGCCGGCACCGCATCCGTCGCGCGCGACATGGACACGGTCCGCCAGGCGCTGGGCGACGAACAGATCAACTACCTCGGCTACAGCTACGGCACCGAGCTGGGCACCGCATACCTCGAGGCGTTCGGCGACCACGTGCGGGCGATGGTGCTCGACGGCGCCATCGACCCGACCGTGGACCCGGTCACCGAGAACATCAACCAAATGGCCGGATTCCAAACGGCTTTCAACGACTACGCCACCGACTGCGCCCGCTCGGCCGGATGCCCGCTGGGCACCGATCCGGCTCAATTCGTCAACCGCTACCACGCCCTGGTCGACCCGCTGGTCGCCAAGCCGGGCCGGACGTCGGACCCGCGCGGGCTGAGCTACGCCGACGCGACCACCGGCACCATCAACGCGCTTTACACCCCGGCGCACTGGAAGTACCTGACCAGTGGCCTGCTCGGGCTGCAACGCGGCACCGACGCCGGCGACCTGCTGATGCTGGCCGACGATTACGAAGGCCGCGACAAGGCCGGGCACTACAGCAACGACCAGGACGCGTTCAACGCCGTGCGCTGCGTCGACGCGCCGACACCGACGGATGCGGCGACCTGGGTCGCCGCCGATCAGAAGATGCGGCAGGTCGCCCCGTTCCTGAGCTACGGGCAGTTCACCGGAAACGCACCGCGCGACCTGTGCGCGCTGTGGCCGGTGCCCGCCACCTCAAGGCCGCACGCCGCGGCGCCCGTCGCACCCGGCAAGGCCGTCGTCGTCTCCACGACGCACGACCCGGCCACGCCGTACCAGGCCGGCGTCAACCTGGCCCGGCAACTCGGCGCGCCGCTGATCAGCTACGACGGCACCCAACACACCGCCGTGTTCAACGGCGACCAGTGCGTGGACACCGCGGTGGTGCGGTACTTCGTCGCGGGCGCACTGCCGCCGGCTTCATTGCGGTGCCGGCCCTGAGCCAAACCTCGGGCTTGCCCTCGCCCGTCCTGCTACGTTGCATGCACCTGACGGATGGAGGACCGCCGGGCTAGTGGCAACCGGGGCTAGCTGGTAGGTGGACCGACATGTCGTTCGTAATCGCCGCACCGGAGACGATGGCGGCGGCCGCAGCGGATTTGGCCGGGATCGGGTCGGCGCTCGGCGCGGCCCGCGCGGCTGCCCTCTCGACGACGGGGGTGCTGCCCGCGGCGGGGGATGAGGTGTCGGCGGCCCTCGCGGCGCTGTTCTCCGCCCACGGGCAGTACTTCCAGGGACTCGGCGCGCAGGCGGCAGCGTTTCACGACCAGTTCACGCAGAGCCTGCGGGCGGCGGCGGCCGGCTATACGGCGGCCGAGGCGGCGAATACCTCGCCGTTGCAAACCGTTTGGCAAGACGTGCGAGGGGCGATCAACTCGCCCACGGAGTTGTTGCTGGGGACCCCGTTGATCGGCAACGGCACCGATGGGGCGCCCGGGACCGGGCAGCCGGGCGGGCCGGGCGGGCTCTTGTGGGGCAATGGCGGCAACGGCGGGTCTGGCCTGCCGGGGCAACCCGGCGGCCGAGGCGGTAACGCCGGGTTGCTCGGCAACGGCGGGGCCGGCGGCGCCGGTGGGGCCGGCGCAACCGGCGGCGTCGGGGGCGCGGGCGGCACTGGCGGCGTCCTCTTCGGCAATGGCGGTGTCGGCGGCACCGGCGGCGCCGGCCTCGCGGGCGGCGTTGGCGGAACAGGCGGGCCCGGCGGGGCGGGCATCGGTCTGCTGAGCATGGGCGGCACCGGCGGCATGGGCGGGACTGGCGGCACCGGGTTGCCGGGCACCGCCGGCTCTATCAACGGCGGCGACGGCGGTGCCGGCGGCGTGGGCGGGGCCGGCGGCGCAGGCTCGGGCCTGTTCGGTGAAGGGGGCACCGGAGGCGCCGGTGGCGATGGCGGCCCCGGCGGCTCTACCAGCTTCAATGGCGGCGTCGGCGGCACCGGCGGCGCCGGCGGGGCCGGCGGTACGGGCCTCAACGGCGGCCACGGCGGCAATGGCGGCATTGGCGGCCAGGGCGTCCTCACCACCACGACCGGTGGTGCCATCGCCGGCGGCGGGGGCGGCGGCGGTGGCGTGGGCGGCAGCGGCCAGTTGGGCGGCTTGTTCGTCACCGGCGGCTCCGGCGGCGCCGCCGGAGCCGGGGGCCAAGGCGGCGGTGCGGAAATCATCGATCCCACGCTCGGCCTCGACCTCACCAGCAGCGGCGGCGTCGGAGGTCAAGGCGGCGGGCCCAACCTGCTGATCCAGGGCGGTACCGGTGGCGGTGGTGGCGGCGGCGCGGCCGTCAACGTCGGTGCCACGACGATCACCGGCGGCAGCGGGGGCAACGGAGCGGGTCCCGGCGTCTTCGTCCTCAACGGCGGCGTCGGCGGCACCGTCACCGGAGCCAACGCCTCCGCCGTGGACGCCGCCGGTGGCGGTGGTGGCGGTGGTGGCATCGGCGTCGCCAACGCCGGCGGCAGCGGCGGCACCGGCGGCGGCGTCGACGGCGGAACCGGCGGCAGCGGCGGTCCCGGTGGCGTGGGTGGCGTCGGCGGAACCGGCGGCGGCAACGGCCACAGCGGCACCGGAAGCGGCGGCGCCACCGGCGGCGCGGGCGGCCTCGGCGACGTCCTCGCCGGTGGTGGCGGAGGTGGCGGTGGTGGCAGCGCCGCCGTCATAAGCGCCGGCAACGGCACCGCCACCGGCGGCCGCGGCGGCACCGGCCTCTAGCGCACGCGGATCAAGGGCGGAGCCCCGCAACGGTTCTGAGCGGGCGTCGGTAACACAAAATTAACAGCGGTTGCCTACTGTTCGAGTTATGGATCGACAGAAGGAATTCGTCCTCCGCACGTTGGAGGAGCGAGACATCCGCTTCGTTCGGCTCTGGTTCACCGATGTGCTCGGCTACCTGAAGTCCGTAGCCATCGCGCCGGCCGAACTCGAAGGCGCCTTCGAGGAGGGCATCGGCTTCGACGGATCCTCGATCGAGGGCTTCGCACGCGTCTCCGAATCCGACACCGTCGCCAACCCCGACCCGTCGACCTTCCAGGTGCTGCCCTGGGCGACCCCGTCCGGCCACCACCACTCCGCGCGGATGTTCTGCGACATCACCATGCCCGACGGCTCGCCGTCGTGGGCGGACCCGCGCCACGTGCTGCGCCGCCAGCTGCAGAAGGCCAACGACCTCGGCTTTTCCTGCTACGTGCACCCCGAAATCGAATTTTTCCTGCTGGAGTCCGGCCCCAACGACGGGTCGAGGCCCATCCCCGTCGACAGCGCCGGCTACTTCGACCAGGCGGTGCACGACTCCGCGTCCAACTTCCGCCGGGACGCCATCGAGGCCCTCGAGTTCATGGGCATCTCGGTCGAGTTCAGCCATCACGAGGGCGCGCCCGGTCAGCAGGAGATCGACCTGCGCTTCGCCGACGCGCTGTCGATGGCCGACAACGTCATGACGTTCCGCTACGTCATCAAGGAAGTCGCGATCGAAAACGGCGCGCGGGCGTCGTTCATGCCCAAGCCCTTCGCCGAACACCCCGGCTCGGCCATGCATACCCACATGAGCCTGTTCGAGGGCGACGTCAACGCCTTCCACAGCACCGACGACCCGCTGCAACTCTCGGACGTGGGCAAGTCGTTCATCGCCGGGATCCTCGAGCACGCCTCGGAGATCAGCGCCGTCACCAACCAATGGGTCAACTCCTACAAGCGGCTGGTGCAGGGCGGCGAGGCGCCCACCAACGCGTCGTGGGGGGCGGCCAACCGGTCGGCCCTGGTGCGGGTGCCGATGTACACGCCGCACAAGACGTCGTCGCGGCGGATCGAGGTGCGCAGCCCCGACTCGGCGTGCAACCCGTACCTGGCGTTCGCGGTGCTGCTGGCCGCCGGGCTGCGCGGCGTGGAGAAGGGCTACGTGCTGGGACCGCAGGCCGAGGACAACGTGTGGGACCTGACGCCCGAGGAACGCCTCGCGATGGGATATCGCGAGCTGCCCACCAGCCTCGACGCGGCGCTGCGCGCCATGGAGGCCTCCGAGCTGGTCGCGGAAACGTTGGGGGAGCACGTGTTTGACTTCTTCCTGCGCAACAAGCGCACGGAGTGGGCCAACTACCGCAGCCACGTCACGCCCTACGAGCTGCGCACCTACCTGTCGCTCTAGCTCACACCCTGCGCCGATCGGTCTGAGAGACCGGCGGCTTGCGCTACCGTCGTGGTCGTGACCAAACCCGCGACCGAACGCCCCCGGCTGCCCAGCGTGGGCCGGCTCGGGCTGGTCGACCCGCCCGCCGGTGATCGTCTGGCGCAGCTGGGTTGGTACGAGCGCGACGACCAGAACTACATCGACCGGTTGTGGGCGTTGTCGCGCGCGCCCGACCCCGACGCCGCGCTGCGGGTCCTGGTGCGGCTGTGGGAGAACCCGGACAGCGATTGGGACGAACTGAGCGCCGCGCTGCTCACCGAACGCGGGCTCCGTGGCCGACTGTTCGGGGTGCTCGGCTCGTCGCTGGCCCTCGGGGATCACCTCGCCGCCAACCCGCAGTCCTGGAAGTTGTTGCGCGGCAAGGCCCACCTGCCCTCACGCGATGAACTGTGCGCGACGTTCCTCGAGTGCGTCGACGAGGCGCTGAGCGCCCCCGGGTCGGCGCTGGAACGCCTGCGCATCCTCTACCGGGACCAGCTGCTGGTGTTGGCGGCCCTCGACCTGGCCGCCACGGTCGAGGACGAGCCGGTCCTCCCGTTCACCGTGGTGAGTGCCCAGCTCTCGGACCTGGCGGACGCCGCGCTGGCCGCCGCGCTGCGGGTGGCCGAGGTCAGCGTGTGCGGGGACCGCACGCCGCCCCGGCTGGCGGTCATTGCGATGGGCAAATGCGGTGCCCGCGAACTGAACTACGTCAGCGACGTCGACGTCATCTTCGTCGGCGAGCGCGCGGACGCGGTCACCACCCGGGTGGCCAGCGAGATGATGCGGGTGGCGTCGTCGGCCTTCTTCCAGGTCGACGCCGGCCTGCGGCCGGAGGGCCGCAGCGGCGAGTTGGTGCGCACCGTCGAATCGCACATCGCCTACTACCAGCGCTGGGCCAAGACGTGGGAGTTCCAGGCGCTGCTGAAGGCCCGGGCGGCCGTCGGCGACGCCGAGCTCGGGGAGCGCTACCTGGCCGCCCTGACGCCAATGGTCTGGGTCGCTTGCGAGCGTGAGGATTTCGTCGTCGAGGTCCAGGCCATGCGCCGCCGGGTGGAGCGGCTGGTGCCCGCCGAGGTGCGCGCCCGCGAGATCAAACTCGGCAGCGGCGGCCTGCGGGACGTGGAGTTCGCCGTGCAGCTCCTGCAGCTGGTGCACGGCCGCACCGACGAGTCGCTGCACGTGGCTTCGACGGTGGACGCGCTGGACGCGCTGGGCCGGGGCGGCTACATCGGACGCGAGGACGCGGCGAACCTGACGGCGTCCTACGAGTTCCTGCGGTTGCTCGAGCACCGGCTGCAACTGCAGCGACTCAAGCGCACCCACCTGCTGCCGGAGGCCGACGACGAGGAGGCGGTGCGCTGGTTGGCGCGGGCGGCGCACATCCGGCCCGACGGCCGCCACGACGCGGCCGGGGTGCTGCGCGAGGAGCTCCGGCACCAGAACGTGCGGGTGTCCGGCCTGCACGCGAAGCTCTTCTACCAGCCGCTGCTGGAGTCGATCGGCCCGGCCGGTTTGGAGATCCCACACGGCATCACCTCCGAGGGCGCCGAGCGGCAGCTCGCGGCGCTGGGCTATGAGGGGCCGCAGACCGCGCTGAAGCACATGTCGGCGCTGGTCAACCAGAGCGGGCGGCGCGGCCGGGTGCAGTCGGTGCTGCTGCCGAGGCTGCTGAACTGGATGTCCTACGCGCCCGATCCCGACGGCGGGCTGCTGGCGTACCGGCGCCTGTCGGAGGCGCTGGCCGGGGAGAGGTGGTACCTGTCCACGCTGCGGGACAAGCCCGCGGTGGCCCGGCGGCTCATGCACGTGCTGGGAACGTCGGCCTACGTGCCGGACCTGCTGATGCGCGCGCCCCGGGTAATTCAGGATTACGGCGACGGTCCGGGCGGGCCCAAGCTGCTCGAGACCGACCCCGCGACGGTGGCTCGGGCGCTGATCGCCTCGGCGAGCCGCCACCCCGATCCGGTGCGGGCGATCGCGGCCGCGCGCACGCTGCGGCGCCGCGAACTGGCCCGCGTCGGTTCGGCCGACCTGCTCGGTTTCCTCGAGGTCACCGACGTCTGCAAGGCGCTAACGTCGGTGTGGGTGGCCGTGCTGCAGGCCGCCCTGGACGCCATGATGCGGGCCAACCTGCCCGACGACGGTAGGGCGCCGGCGGCGATCGCGGTCATCGGCATGGGCAGGCTGGGCGGCGCCGAGCTGGGCTACGGGTCCGACGCCGACGTGATGTTCGTCTGCGAGCCCGCCCACGGCGTCGACGACTCGCAGGCTGTGCGGTGGTCGACGACGATCGCCGAGCAGGTGCGGGCGCTGCTGGGCACGCCCAGCGTCGACCCGCCGCTGGAGGTGGACGCGAACCTGCGGCCCGAGGGTCGCAGCGGCCCGCTGGTCCGCACGCTCAGTTCCTACACCGCCTATTACTCGCAGTGGGCGCAGCCGTGGGAGATCCAGGCGCTGCTGCGCGCGCACGCGGTCGCCGGCGACGCCGAACTGGGCCAGCGGTTCTTGGTGATGGCCGACCAGACGCGCTACCCACCCGACGGCGTGTCGGCGGAGGCGGTACGCGAAATCCGCCGCATCAAGGCCCGCGTCGAGTCCGAGCGGCTGCCGCGGGGGGCGGACCCCAACACCCACACCAAGCTGGGTCGCGGGGGACTGGCCGACATCGAATGGACCGTGCAGCTCATGCAGCTGCGGCACGCGCACGAGGTGCCCGCGCTGCACAACACGTCGACGCTGGAATCCCTGGACGCCATCGCCGCGGCCGGCCTGGTGCCCGCGGAGGATGTGGACCTGCTGCGGCAGGCCTGGCTGACCGCCACGCGGGCCCGCAACGCGCTCGTGTTGGTTCGCGGCAAGCCCACCGACCAGCTGCCGGGGCCGGGCCGTCAGCTCAAGGCGGTCGCGGTGGCCGCGGGGTGGTCGTCCGACGACGGCGGCGAGTTCTTGGACAATTATCTGCGGGTAACGCGTCGGGCAAAAGCCGTGGTGCGCAAGGTGTTTGGAAGTTGAGTCAGGAGGCCGGCGCGTTGGACGCCACTTTCGAGGTGCTCAGCGCGGCGGAAGCCCAACGCGTGACGGCCCTATACACCCCGCTGGCCGACGCGGTCCGCGACCTCATCGACGCCACGATCCGGACCGAGGCCGACGAGGGCGTAGTCGCCGACGCGCGATCCGCGATCGAGGAAGTCACCAAGTCGCTGCGGCAACGGACGCGGCCGATGGGGGTGACCTACCGCGTCGACGGCGGCCGCCCGCTGACTCTGGGCAACGCCGCGATCGGCCTGGGCAACCCGATCGCCCCGCCGGTGATCGTGCACCACGACGGCGGCGGCCGGTGCTGGAGCGAGTTCGTCCTCGGGACGGCCTACGAGGGCCCGCCCAAGCTGGTGCACGGCGGGGTGAGCGCCCTGGTGCTCGACCACATGCTGGGCGAGGCGGCCAGCGAGGGGCTTTCCAAGCCGCGTTTCACCGGGACCATCACCGTGAAGTACCTGCGCGGCACCCCGCTGGGCCCGCTGCGCTCCGAGGCGTGGGTCGACCGCAAGGAGGGCGTCAAAGTCTTTGCGCGCGGCACTATTTCGGACGCGCACGGGGTCACCGTCGAGGCCGAGGGCGTCTTCATCGAGCCGTCGTGGGCGAGGGAAGCCGAATGAAGTTCTACGTCAGCAGCGCCTTTTTGAACACCCGGGAGATCGTCGAAATCGCCAAGGCGGCCGACGAACTCGGCTACGACGGCGTTGGGATCCCCGACCACGTCGTCAACCTGGAGACCCTGGAAACCCCGTACCCGTACACCAGGGACGGCCAGCGCCGCTGGCAGCCCTTCACCGACTGGCCCGACCCCTGGGTCCTCGTCGGCGCGCTGGCCCAGGTCACCGCCCGGCTGCGGTTCGTCACCACCGTCTACATTCCCGCCATGCGCAATCCGTACTCGGCGGCGAAAGCCATTGGCACGGCGGCGGTTTTGGCGTCCGGCCGGGTAGAGCTCGGGATCGGTGTCGGCTGGTGCCGGGAGGAGTTCGCCTTGATGGGTGAGCGGTTCGACGCCCGCGGCAAACGCACCGACGAGATGATCGAGCTGATGCGGGCGCTGTGGCGACCGGGCTGGGCCGAGTTCGAGGGCACGTTCTACCGGACACCGCGCCTGGAAATGGAGCCGACGCCGCCTCCGATACCGGTGTACGTGGGCGGGCTCAGCGACATCGCGCTGCGCCGCGCCGCCCGCAACGACGGCTGGATCGGCGACCTGATCAAGACCGATCGGGCCATCGAGGCGGTGGGCCGGCTGCGGGAACTGCGGGCCGAACTCGGCTTGTCCATGGACGATTTCACCATCCTGACGCCGCTGACCGACGCCTTCACCACCGCCGACTATCAGCGCGCCGCGGACGCCGGCATCACCGGCATCATCACCATGCCGTGGGTGTTCTACTCCGGCCCGGATGCCACGCTGGCCGACAAGATCGACGGCATGCAGCGCTTCCGCAAGGACCTGTCGCTCGACGGCTAGAATTTGCCGGTGGCTTTCACGGTCGTTTTCAGCAACGGTGAACCGCGGGATTACGGCGCCTTCGACAGCTACGAGGTCACCGACGCGGGGGTGCTGATCATCTCGATGCATCGCGAAGACGTCGAGCGGCATTACGTCGCGCCGGGGGGCTGGCTGGAGGTCGTCGAGATGGCCGAGGGTCAGCCGGTGCGGATGACCCGCGGAATCCTGGGCCGCCGCCCCGGTTGATCCTGCGGCAGAAGGAGTTTCACCGCCGAGCAGACGCAGAATCGCACCGGAGCGCGTCGGCGAGGGCGATTCTGCGTCTGCTCGCGACCGTTGGGGCGGCTTAGACGTCGAAGTAGAGCGAGAACTCGTAGGGGTGCGGCCGGATCTGGACCGGCAGGATCTCGTACTCGCGCTTGAAGTTGATCCACGTCTCGATCAGGTCGGGCGTGAAAACGCCGCCCTCCGTGAGGTATTCGTGGTCGGCCTCCAGCCGGTCGATCACCGCGGACAGCTGGGTCGGTGCCTGCGGGATGTTGGCGGCCTCCTCGGGCGGCAGCTCGTAGAGGTCCTTGTCGACCGGCGCTTGCGGCTCGATCTTGTTCTTGATGCCGTCCAGCCCGGCCATCAGCATGGCCGAGAACGCCAGGTACGGGTTGCCCGACGAGTCGGGGCAACGGAACTCCAGCCGCTTGGCCTTCGGGTTGCTGCCCGTGATCGGGATACGCACGCACGCCGAGCGGTTGCGCTGGCTGTACACCAGGTTGATCGGCGCCTCGAAGCCCGGCACCAACCGCTTGTAGGAGTTCACCGTCGGGTTGGTGAACGCCAGCAGCGACGGGGCGTGATGCAGCAGGCCGCCGATGTAGTGCCGCGCGGTGTCCGACAGGCCGGCGTAGCCGGTCTCGTCGTACATCAGCGGGCTGCCGTCCTTCCACAGCGACTGGTGCGTGTGCATCCCGGACCCGTTGTCGCCGAACAGCGGCTTGGGCATGAAGGTGACGGTCTTGCCGGCCTGCCACGCGGTGTTCTTGACGATGTACTTGTACAGCTGCATGTCGTCGGCCGCGTGCAGCAGCGTGTTGAACTTGTAGTTGATCTCGGCCTGGCCGCCGGAGCCCACCTCGTGGTGGCCCTTCTCCAGGGAGAAGCCCGACTGGATCAGGTTGTGCAGCATCCGGCTGCGCAGGTCGACGTAGTGGTCGACGGGCGCGACCGGGAAGTAGCCGCCCTTGGGGCGGACCTTGTAACCGCGGTTGGGGCTGCCGTCGCTCTCGTTCGGCTCGCCGGTGTTCCACCACCCGGAGATCGCGTCCACCTCGTAGAACGAGCCGTTGGTGCGCGAGTCGAAGCTGACCGAGTCGAAGATGTAGAACTCGGCCTCGGCGCCGAAGTAGGCGGTGTCGGCGACCCCGGTGCTCTTCAGGTAGTTCTCGGCCTTGCGCGCGATGTTGCGCGGGTCGCGCGAGTACGGCTCCAGGGTGAACGGGTCGTGCACGAAGAAATTGAGGTTCAGGGTCTTGGCTTCGGTGAACAGGTCGATCCGAGCGGTCGCCGGGTCCGGGAGCAGCAGCATGTCGGATTCGTGGATCGACTGGAAACCGCGAATCGACGAACCGTCGAAGGCCAAGCCGTCCTCGAACACGCTCTCGTCGAAGAACGAAACCGGAATCGTGAAGTGCTGCATGATGCCTGGCAAGTCACAGAACCGGACGTCGACAAACTCGACATCCTCGTCCTTGGCGAGTTTGAAGACGTCGTCGGGCGTCATTTCCGTCACAGAATTGCTCCTTTACTTGGTGATCCGCGGCCTGACGCTATGGAGCTGATGTTGCCCGTCAGTCAACCCGATGTTGCGCAGAGGTTACGTGACCATGCTTCCCCGCACCAGAATCCGGGTCGCTGACGGGTTCTATTGTGGGGCCATGGACGGCAGCATCGTATCTGGTCGGCAAGACGGACACACCGTCGCATCCCCGCTGCGTCGCGGGCTTGCGCGGCGGTTCCACCGGGCCGTCGGAAGCCGCCCATGACCGACGGTTTGCCGGGATCGCGGTCGGCTTTTCCGGGCGAGAGCCTCGGCCTGCCGCAGGCGGGTCCGGGATCCCTGGCGCCGATGGGCCGACGGCTGGTCGCGCTGATGATCGACTGGCTGATTTCCTACGGCCTGGGCGCGCTGGCCATGGCGTTCGGCCTGTTTTCCCAGCGGACGCTGGCCACCGCGGTGTTGGTGATCTGGTTCGCGCTCGGGGTGGTGGCGGTGCGGCTGTTCAGCTTCACGCCGGGGCAGTTGGCGCTGGGTCTGCAGGTGGCGTCGGTGGACGGGCGGGTGCCGGTCGGGCTCGGCCGGTTGGTGGCGCGCGGGCTGCTGATCGCGATGGTCATCCCGGCGCTGTTTACCGACTCCGACGGCCGTGGCCTGCAAGATCGGCTGACGGGGACGGCCGTGCTGCGGCGGTGACCGACGTTACCGGCGGCGCACCGTGCGCTGCACGCCGCGCATCTTGCCGGCGTTCGGCAGCGGCCCCTTCGGCATGACGCCGGCGCCGGCGCGCGAACCCAGGGCGGCCAGCCGCGACTCCAGCGTGTCCATCTGCTTGGTGGTGATGTTGGCCGGAAGCTTGGTGAGGTGGCGCTCCAGCTTGCCCAGTGGCACCTCGCCCTCGCCGTTGCCGACGACGATGTCGTAGATCGGCACCTCGCCGACCAGCCTGGCGGTGCGCTTCTTCTCCTGGGCCAGCAGCGGTTTGACCCGGGCCGCCGATCCCTCGCCGACCAGGATCACGCCGGGCCGGCCGAGCACCCGGTGCACCGCGTCGAAGTGGCCGGTCGCGGCGACCCCCGGGGTCACCCGCCACTTGCCCCGCAGGTTGTCCAGCACCCACGCGGCCGCGCCGGTCTGACCTTCGGCTTTGCTGTAGACCGCGCGCTGGGCCCGGCGGCTGAAGATGATGAACGCCACCAGGGCGCCCAGCAGCACGCCGAACGGGATCATCGTGATCATGGTCAGGCCGCCGGCCCAGATGCCGACCGCCACCGCGGCGCCGACGATCAGCACAAACGCGCCGATCATGTACGGCAGCAGGCGCTTATCTTCCTTGCGCTGCATGTTGAACGCCTGCCACAACTGGCCGCGGCGCTCCTTCGCGGCGGCCTTGCGGGCGGCGGTTGCCTGAGCCCGGGCGGCCTTGTTCTCGGCGGCGGTGCGGGGTTTAGCCATAATCACCAAGGATACGTTCGGGCCCAGATCGCCGGGACACTCAGGCCGTCGAGGCGCGGCCGCGCACGGCTTGGTCGTAGAGCCGCCCGGCCCGGTACGACGACCGCACCAGCGGCCCGGACAGCACCCCCGAGAAGCCGAGGCCCTCGGCGTGCCGGGCGAACTCGTCGAACTCCTCGGGTGTCACCCAGCGCTCGACCGGGTGGTGGCGCGACGTCGGGCGCAGGTACTGGGTGATCGTGACGATGTCGCAGCCGGCGTCGCGCAGGTCGGCCAGCGCGCCGCGCACCTCGTCGGCGGTTTCGCCCAGCCCGAGGATGAGGTTGCTCTTGGTGATCAGGCCGAAGTCGCGGGCCGCGGTGAGCACGTCAAGGCTGCGCCGGTAGGTGAAGGCGGGCCGGATCCGCTTGAAGATCCGCGGCACCGTTTCGACGTTGTGCGCCAACACTTCCGGGCGCGACTCGAAGACCTCCGCGAGCCGCGCGGGCTCGCCGTTGAAGTCGGGGATCAACAGCTCGACGCCGGTCGACGGGTTGAGCTCCTTGATGGCCCGGACCGTCTCGGCGTATAGCCACGCGCCGCCGTCGGGCAGGTCGTCGCGCGCGACACCGGTGATGGTCGCATAGCGCAACCCCATCGTCTGCACGCTCTCGGCGACCCGCCGGGGCTCGTCGCGGTCCAGCGCCGCCGGTTTTCCGGTGTCGATCTGGCAGAAGTCGCAGCGACGGGTGCACTGGTCGCCGCCGATCAGGAAGGTGGCCTCCCGGTCCTCCCAGCATTCGAAGATGTTGGGGCAGCCGGCCTCCTCGCACACCGTGTGCAGGCCCTCCCGGCGGACCAGGCCCTTCAACTGGGTGTACTCCGGACCCATCCGGGCCCGCACCTTGATCCACGGCGGCTTGCGTTCGATCGGGGTCTGCGCGTTGCGCACCTCCAGGCGCAGCAGCTTGCGGCCTTCGGGAGCGACAGTCACATCGTTGATGCTACGCGGGCAACCGGGTGGTCACGCACCGGAAGCGCGCCGTCCAGAGCGTCGCAGACCGCGACGGCGACCGCCGCCCGCACCTCGTCGACGGCGACGCTGCGCCGCAGTTCGGCGGACAACGACGTCACCCCGGCGTCGCTGATGCCGCACGGGACGATCGCGTTGTAGGTGCCCAGGTCGCAGTCGCAGTTGAGGGCGAACCCGTGCAGCGTGGTCGCCCGCGACACCCGCACACCGATGGCGGCGACCTTGCGGGCCGGCCGGCCGCCGCCGGCGGGCACCCAAACGCCGGACCGGCCGTCGACCCGGGCGGTGGCCAGGCCCAGGTCACCGCACACCTTGATGAGCGCTTCCTCAAGGCGCCGAACGTATTTGACGACGTCGAGCGGCTCGGCCAGCCCGATGATCGGGTAGCCGACCAGCTGCCCGGGACCGTGCCAGGTGATCTTGCCGCCGCGGTCGGTGTCGACCACCGGCGTCCCATCAACCGGTCGCTCATGCGCCTCGGTGCGCCGCCCGGCGGTATAGACCGCCGGGTGCTCCAGCAGCAGCAGGGTGTCGGGCCCGCCGGCGACCCGG
Source organism: Mycobacterium sp. E2327 (assembly GCF_001672675.1). Lineage (NCBI taxonomy): Bacteria > Bacillati > Actinomycetota > Actinomycetes > Mycobacteriales > Mycobacteriaceae > Mycobacterium > Mycobacterium sp. E2327. The sequence continues at coordinate 4,134 of NZ_LZKE01000037.1, read as the reverse complement.
GCGTCGGCCAGGTCGCGCTGCAGCTGCCAGGCGGTGCGGTATTCGACCGTCCCGAGCTGGCGGACGTCGATCGCGGCCGAACTCGACCGGATGGAATCACTCACCCGGCCGACGCTACTCGGCCCGCCCCGGACCGGCGACGCGACGTTATTAGTCGTGGTCGCGGCGGGCGGTGGCGTAGGCGAGCGCCTCGCCAATGGTGTTGTGGTGGAACTCGAAACCAGCGCGTTCCAGCGCCGACGGGATGGCGCGCTGACCGATGAGCAGCCCCTCGTCGGCGAACTCCCCGAGCGCGGCCCGCACCGCGAAGCCGGGCAGCATCAACGGGGTCGGGCGATTGAGCGCACGACCGAAGGCGGTGGTGAACTCCGCGTTGGTCACCGGCGCCGGTCCGGTCAGGTTCACCGGACCCGACAGCGACGGGTGTGAGATGGCGAACAGTAGCGCCCGCACCTCGTCTTCCAGCGTGATCCACGACATGTATTGCCGGCCGCTGCCCAGCCGGGCGCCCAGGCCCGTCGCGAACAGCGGTCGCAGCCGGCGCAGCGCGCCGCCCGACTTCGACAGCACCAGGCCGGTGCGGGCCAGCACCACCCGGGTGCCCGCGTACTGGGCGGGCAGCGTCGCCGCCTCCCAGTCCTCGCACAGCTGCGCGAGGAAACCGCTTCCCGCCCGGGCGTTTTCGTCGACCACCCGATCCCTGGTGTTGCCGTAGTAGCCGACCGCGCTGGCGTTGATCAGCGTTTCGACGCCGGCGTCGGCGACGGCGTTGGCCAGCACCTCGGTGGGAGCGATGCGGCTGTCGCGCAGGCTCTGCTTGAAGGCGCCCGACCAACGGCGCTGCCCGACGTTGACGCCGCACAGGTTGACGACGGCGTCGACGTCGACCAGCGCGTCCGCGTCGAACTCGCCGCTCTCCGGATTCCAGTGCAGCTCTTCGGAATTCGTCGGCGTGCGGCGCACGATGCGCAGCACCGGGTGGTCGGCGGCGCGCAGCGCGGCGGCCAAGGCGGAGCCGATCAGGCCGGAGGAACCCGCTATCGCGATGACGGGCTTGGGCACGTCGTCACAGCCCCAGATCAGCCTCGAAGGCTCCCTCTTCGAGCCGGTTCTTGATCGTGGTGAGGAAACGTCCGGCGTCGGCGCCGTCGATCAGCCGGTGGTCGTAGGTCAGCGGGAGATAGCAGACCGAGCGGACACCGATCGACTCGTTGCCGAACTCGTCCACGATCACCCGCGGCCGCTTGACGATCGCACCGGTGCCGAGCATGGCCGCCTGCGGCGGAACCAGGATCGGGGTGTCGAACAGGGCGCCCTGGCTGCCGATGTTGGTGATGGTGAACGTGCCGCCGGACAGCTCGTCGGGCTTCAGGTTGCCCGACCGGGCGCGCTCGGCGATGTCGGCGATGGCCCGGGCCAGCCCGGCCAGCGACAGGTCGCCGGCGTTGTGGACGACGGGGGAGAGCAGGCCCTGCTCGGTGTCGACGGCGAAGCCGAGGTGCTCGGCGTCGTAGTAGGTGATCTCCTTGGTTTGCTCGTTGTAGCTGGCGTTGACGTTGGGGTGGATCTTGAGGGCGTCGATCACGGCGCGGGCGATGAACGGCAGGTAGGTCAGGTTCACCCCCTCGCGCTCGGCGAATGCGGACTTGGCGCGGGCCCGCAGCCCCACGATCTTGGTCATGTCGACCTCGTGGGTCTGGGTGAGCTGGGCCGTGGCCTGCAGCGATTCGCGCGTCTTGGCCGCGGTGAGCTGACGGATCCGGCTCGCCTTCTGGGTGGTGCCGCGCAGGTGGGCCAGCGCGGGCGTCGGCGTGGGCGCGGCGGCGGGAGCCGCCTTGCGGTCCGCGGCCGGCGCCGCGGCGGGCGCCGCGGTCGGTGCGGGCGCCTGCTTCGCCTGCTCCTTCTTCTGCGCCGCCGCGAGCACGTCCTGCTTGCGGATGCGGCCGCCGACGCCGGTGCCGGTGACCTCGGAGAGGTCGATGTTGTTCTCGTTGGCCAACTTTCGCACCAGCGGGGTCACGTATGGCGCGCCGTCCCCGCTCGGGGCGCCGGCCTGCGCCGCGGCGGGCGGGGCCGGGGCTGGTGCGGGTTGCGGTATCGGCGCCGGCGCGGGCGCGGGTTTGGCCGCCGCCGGCTCCGGTTTGGGTTCGGGCTTCGGCGCCGGCTTGGGCTCGGGTTGGGGTGCGGGCGGCGCCGGGGGAGCCGACGGAGCCGGCGCGGCGGCCTCCGTTCCGGCGCCGATCCGGGCCAGCTCGCCGCCGACCGGGACGGTCGCGTCCTCCTCGGCGGTGATGCTGACCAGGACGCCGGCCACCGGCGAGGGGATCTCGGTGTCCACCTTGTCGGTGGACACCTCCACCAGCGGCTCGTCGACCTGAACCGAATCGCCGACCTTCTTCAACCAGCGGGTCACGGTGCCCTCGGCCACCGACTCGCCGAGCTCGGGCATCAGCACCGGCTTGGAGTCGCCGGAACCGCCGCCCGACGCCGCCGGCTGGGCCGGCGCCGCCGGCTGCGGCTCGGGCTGAGCCTGGGCCTGCGGTTCGGGCTCCGGCTCCGGCTCCGGCTGCGGTTCCGGTTGGCTGGGCGCCTGGGGTTGGGCCTGGGGTTGCTCTCCCGCGTCGCCGATCACGGCCAATTCGCCGCCGACCTCGACCGTGTCGTCCTCCTGGGCAACGATCTTGGTCAGCACACCGGCGGCCGGCGACGGTATCTCGGTGTCCACCTTGTCGGTCGACACCTCGACGAGGGGCTCGTCGAGTTCGACCGTGTCGCCCTCCTGCTTGAGCCAGCGGGTGACCGTCCCCTCGGTGACGCTCTCACCGAGTGCCGGCATCTGGACGGAGAAGGCCATCTTTTCTGACTCCTCGATCGCTCGTGGGTCGGGGCGGGTCGACTATCAAAACTATCCTGTCACTGCGCATTCGTCGGCACACATCCAGGGCGACCGCGTTCGGGTGCCGGGTCGGCGCCGACGCGCTTGCTACCGTGTGGCCACTGGCGTCAGAGGCCAGTCACAGCGGGAGGTTCGATGCCGGAGCTACAACAGGTACCCCAGCGGTTCGTCGACAGCACCGACGGCGTGCGCATCGCCGTATACGAGGAGGGCAACCGCGAGGGCCCGACGGTCGTGCTGGTGCACGGCTTCCCCGACTCGCACGTGCTGTGGGACGGCGTCGTCCCGCAGCTAACCGAGCGGTTCCGCGTCATCCGCTACGACAACCGTGGCGTCGGCATGACGTCGGCGCCCAAGGCGGTCTCCGCCTACACGATGGCCCGATTCGCCGACGACTTTGCCGCGGTGATCGGCGAGCTGAGCCCCGGCCAGCCGGTGCACGTGCTGGCCCACGACTGGGGTTCGGTGGGCATCTGGGAGTACCTGAAGCGGCCGGGCGCGAGCGACCGGGTCGCCTCGTTCACGTCGGTGTCCGGCCCCAGCCACGAGCAGCTGGTCGACTACGTGTTCAGCGGGCTGCGCCAGCCCTGGCGGCCGCGCAGGTTCCTGCGCTCGATCACCCAGGCGCTGCGCCTGACCTACATGGTGTTCTTCTCGATCCCGGTGCTGGCGCCCCTGGGCCTGCGGCTGGCGCTGTCGGTCCCGGCTCTGCGGCGCAATGCCGTCGACAACATCCCCGCCGAAAAGATCCACCATTCGGACAAGCTGGCCTCCGACGCCGCCCGTTCGGTGAAGACCTACCCGGCCAACTACTTTCGCTCGTTCTCCATGCGTGGCAGGCCGCAGACCGTGGACGTGCCCGTGCAGCTCATCGTCAACACCCGCGACAAGTACGTGCGGCCCTACTCGTTCGACGAAACCGCGCGCTGGGCGCCGCGGTTGTGGCGCCGCGACATCAGGGCGGGCCACTTCTCGCCGATGTCGCACCCGCAGGTGATGGCGGCCGCGGTGCACGACTTCGCCGACCTGGTCGACGGCAAACCGCCGAGCCGGGCCATGCTGCGCGCGCAGGTCGGGCGTCCCCGCGAGTACTTCGGCGACACCCTGGTGTCGGTCACCGGCGCGGGCAGCGGCATCGGGCGGGAGACCGCGTTCGCCTTCGCGCGCGAAGGCGCCGAGCTGGTCGTCAGCGACATCGACGAGGCGACCGTCAAGGAGACCGCCGCCGAGATCGTCGC
>NZ_LZKE01000036.1:0-524 GCF_001672675.1 Mycobacterium sp. E2327 | reverse complement strand
GCCTGCTCGGCCGCCTTGAGCCGGTTGGGTTCGACGTCGGTCGCGCGCATCGAGTTCGACATGTCGATGATCAGCACGACGCAGGCGCGGTTGAGCGGAATCCGGATGTCCGACGTCGGCCCGGCCATGGCCGTGGTCAACAGCACCAGCGACGCGGCGAGCAGGATCGTCGGCACGTGCCGCCACCGGCCCGAGCGCAGCGGCGCGACCCGCTCCAGCACCTCCATGTTGGCGAACCGCAGCACCCGACGCCGACGGGCGAACTGCACCACGACGTAGATCCCGGTCAGCAGCGCCACGGCCAGCAGGAACAGGAAGAACCAGGCGTTCTGGAACCCCGTCAGCGACACCGGTCCCAGCAGCGGCAGCTTCATGTCCAGCCACCCTATTCGTCAAACGACGCGGCTGCATGGAGGCCGCATGGACGCTAGCCGGCGACCAGATCCCGGCGCTGGGTGAACTTGATGTCCAGGCTGCGCAGGTGGGTCTGTAGCCCGGCGTCCTGGATCGGGATCAGGTGGGCG
>NZ_LZKE01000035.1:0-4231 GCF_001672675.1 Mycobacterium sp. E2327 | reverse complement strand
TGGCCCGCCACCGCCGCCGCCGCCTCCGTAAGCTTCCGCTCGTGGCATATGACGTTCACATCCGAACCGCCGACGGCGGTGTCCAATACCCCAACGCATTCAGCTACGACATCAAAGACGGGATCCTGATGGTCGAGGTCGGCGACGACGTCGACCATGCGGACAAGATCTACTTCTCGCCGGGCTATTGGCAGCAATACGTGGTCGACCCATTCGGCGACGACCCCCTCGACCTGGAACTCGATGTCTTCGACGACGAAGACGAAGACGAGGACTACGAAGACGAAGACGACGACGTCGAAGAAGACCACGACGAGGAAGCCGACGAATAGCCGTCGCCTGACTTGGTGACGTCGGTCACCTTGCCTCCGATTTGGGCAGCCCTGCCGTCGCTCCGGTGTTGCACGGGGCGGTTGTCGCATCAGACGGCCACCCGGATCGGAGCGAGGCAGACATGGGGCACATCACGACCACGACCGGTGGACACCACGGGACCCGCGACCTGGAGGCCGCCGCGTTTTGGATCTTCGGCGGCATCATCCTGTTGGTCGCCTTCGGCGACGCGGTGGCGGTCTTGGCCGTCGCGGTCGCGGTGGTGGCGTCGTTCGCGTGGATGTTCCGCAAAATTGAGCACCGCTGGGGCCGACACGACGTCCACCCGGCCCCGGTGACCCAGCTTCGCTCGGAGTGGGCGGGGCAATTAGACGCGAAACAGGCTCCGGCACAAGCGTTGTCGCACCACCCGCACGCCGCGTAGGTAATCGCTTTAAAAGCCGACTATTCAACTCTTCATAATCTGCTTTTTCCCGGCTGTCCTCTATTCTTCTACGGCAACCTCAACGCCGAGGAGAAAGAGAGCGCATCAAATGTCCTCACTTCGCTGGCTCGCCGCGCTGGCCATTCCCGTCGTGACCGGCGCCGCCCTGGTCTCCGGCGCGGCGATCGCGACGGCGGATCCCGTTGACGACGCCTACCTCACGCAACTGCGTGCCGCCGGCTTCAGCTGGCCGCCGGACCACGACGAGGCCCTCACCGCGATGGGCCGGCTCATCTGCGACGATCTCGGGTGGGGTTGGACCTACGACCAGATCGCCCAAAACATCCACGCCACTTTGGACCCGAGGAACGTCACGCTCGGGGAGATCGGATCCATGGTGAGAATCGCGCACGCGACCTATTGCCCGCTGCAGCAGTGCTGGGCCGCTCATTGCTAAGCGGTCCCTTTTCCGGCGTGAAATAAAGGTATAGAAGGGGTATATGCACTTCGCTCTAGTTCCGCAGTTGCCGCGAACTGAGAGGAGAAGCCGATGACCTTAAATGGTCTGAGCGGACTAGTTGGTTTGTGTGGCGCGCCGCTCGCAATCGCCCTGTCGTTTGCCCCGGCCGCATCCGCCGACGCCGCGTCGTGGAACGGCACCTACGCGATCACGTTCATGGTCGGCCCGAAATCCGGGACCAGCATGGCGGTCGGTGACCCCGAGGTGCAGCACACCGATACCTACGGGTTCCGCTCGAGCTGTTCGAGCGGAAAGTGCGTCGCCACCATCGTCAGCGGCCCCCCGCCAAGCAACCCGACGGTTCCGCAACCGGTCCAATTCACCTGGGACGGGTCGTCCTGGACGCAGGTCAGCGATTTTCAATGGGACTGCATGATGCCCGACACCAGCATCCAATGGAACCCGGCCCATTCCACCGTGCGCTACACGCCGCAGCCCGACGGGTCGCTTTCCGGCGTCATGCACACCGAGATCCTCAGCGGCGCGTGCCAGGGCACCATTGACATGGATATGAAGGCCGAGCGTGCGTGACACGCTAAGCCGTTGCGCTGCAATGCAATTTGCCTAATCCTTTGTCTTCGGCATGCGCGGCGATACGATGCGAGCATGCGTGTTACCTATTGTGCTGCGGCGGTAAGCGTGGCTATCGCGCTGCTGGGAGCGTCGCCCGCCCACGCTGATTACAGCGGTTTCACTCGTTGCGTGGGCGGCATCAAGCAACTCCCGCTGAATGAACCGGACCCCCAAAACTTCCAGCGCGTTGGAGTTATCGAGCAGGACCTCAAATCTGGTGTTTCCCCCGCCGCGGAGGCTCAGAAAGTAGCGGGGATGGGATTCGACCAGCAGACGGCCACCACGATTGTGCAGTGCATCATCGAGGAGAATCCGTAGTCGCGACGCTTTGAAGGCAATTCAGTCGGTCTTGTGCCAGGTTTGGCAGCTTCGCGTCAAGAACGCTTTGTCGGTCGGCGCGATCATCACCACCTGAGGACCGGTGCCGATGTCGCTATCGATGATGTGGGTGGAATTGAGACTGCTCAGCCGCGCCCAATAGCAGTCGGATCCTCCTTCAGGGCTGGGACCGCCCGAGCGATAGGTGCCCGCCACGATGTCGATGCCGACCCGATAGGTGCCGTCGGTTTCGATGACGGTCCTGGGGGCGAACGGTGGCGGGGGAGCGGTCACGGTGACTGTCTTGGTGATTTCCACCGCGGACGTGACCGTCGTTGCCGTCTTGCCGGACCCGCCGCAACCTGCGAGAACAATCGCCGCGCCCGCGATCGCGAGTTTCCTGCCCTGCATTGAAGGAGGGTAAGCAACCGACTGATCGGGCCGCCACGCGGGCCGTCGCGGTGTCAAGCTAAACGCGTGTCGTGGGCTGATCTACCGGCCGCCCGAAGTCTTGCTACGGCGGCAACCTTCGCCGCCGTAGCTGTCGGGGCGGCCGCTCCCGCGTCCGCCGGTCCCGCGATGAGCGGCCACTACCTCAAGACCACCACCGATCCCTCGGGCGGCCGCACTTTTACCGAGAACTGGTACTTCACCCCCTGCGGTGACGGGTGCGCCGACATGACGAGCCCGACGTCCGGCGTCAGCGGCCGGGCGACGTTGGTGGATGGTCAGTGGACGCTTGATAGCACCGAGGACATCGTGTGCAAGGGCGGTGTCACTGAAGGCAACGCGGCGAACGCCCACTACACGTGGGATCCGAACACCCTTGCCGGCACGGTCCAAGTCGTCCAAAACCGGGGCATCTGCGACCATCCGCCACAGTCATATGCCTTGAGCTTCCGACTCACGAAGGCGCCGTGAGGTACTCGCGTCCTGGGTCGTGGCGTTCTGAGCCTCACCGATATGAGTAAGGCTTTCGCCCACCGGTTGTCGAAAGAGTAGTCGCCTACTCATACCGATCCCCGAGGAAGACCGCATCCTGAGTGGGCGGCCAAGGAGGTAGCGAGATGTCCTGTGTGATTGCCGACCCAGGGATGATGACGGCCGCGGCAGGTGACTCGGCAGCCATCGGCTTGAACGTCGACGCCGCCCACATAGTCGCGGCCGCACGGACGACTGCAGTCATACCCGCCGCCGCCGACGAGGTATCGGCGGCGATCGCGGCCCTGTTTTCCGCCCACGGCCAGGAATATCAGTCGCTGAGCGCACAGGCGGCTGCGTTTCAGGACCAATTCGTGCGGGTCTTGGCCGCGGGCGCGGGCTCGTACGCCGCTGCTGAAGCCGCTAATGTCTCACCGCTGCAGACCTTGGAAGACGAGGTGCTCGGCGGGATCAATGCGCCCTTCCTGACGCTGTCAGGGCGCCCGCTCATCGGCGACGGCGTCGATGGCGCGAACAGCACTACCCCCGGAGTCGCTGGCGGCAAGGGCGGGGATGGCGGATGGATTTTGGGTAACGGCGGCAACGGTGGGTCCGGCGGGGCTGGCGCGGCCGGTGGGGCCGGCGGGTCAGCGGGCCTGTGGGGCCACGGCGGTAACGGCGGGGCCGGCGGCAACGCCGTCACCCCCGGAGGGGCCGGTGGCAACGGCGGGGCCGGCGGGGCCAATGGGCTGATCGGCGGGGGTAACGGCGGGGCCGGCGGGAGCGGCGGGAACGGCGCAGCCGGCCCCGCCGCCTCGACAGGGCCTTTCAACGGCGGGGCCGGCGGTAACGGCGGGGACGGGGGCGCCAATAGGCAGTGGCTGCCGCTCGGCGGGCACGGCGGCGCCGGCGGGCACGGCGGCGACGGCGGCACCGGCGGGAACGACTTGGGCGGCATCTTGAGTGGCGGCCAGGGCGACCAGGGTGGCCACGGGGGCGCTGGCGGAGCCGGCGGCAACTCCACTGTCACTGGAACCAACGGCAGCGGCGGCGACGGGGGCGCCGGCGGACGCGGCGGCGACGGCGGCGCCATCACGATCGATCAGCCGACTCCTTACGGGTGGAAGGTCGGAGGCGGTGGT
>NZ_LZKE01000034.1:0-3418 GCF_001672675.1 Mycobacterium sp. E2327 | reverse complement strand
CGTCGAGCAGACCTGGCGGATGGCCAAGATGAACCTCGCCGTCCACGGCATCGACGACGCGGGCCTCGTCCGCGGCGACACGCTCGTTCGCGACCGGCACGCCGGCGTGCAGATGGACTACGTGATGGCCAATCCGCCGTTCAACATCAAGGATTGGGCCCGCGACGAACGGGACGCGCGCTGGCGCTTCGGCGTTCCGCCCGCCGCCAACGCGAACTACGCCTGGATTCAGCACATCCTGTCCAAGCTGGCCCCCGGCGGAAAGGCCGGCGTGGTGATGGCCAACGGATCGATGTCGTCGAACACGCTCGGGGAGGGCGACATTCGGGCGCGGATCGTCGACGCGGACCTGGTGTCGTGCATGGTGGCGCTGCCCGGGCAGCTGTTCCGCAGCACCGGAATTCCGGTGTGCCTGTGGTTCTTCGCGCTCGACAAGGGTGACCGAGCGGGCCAGGTGCTGTTCATCGACGCCCGCGCGCTCGGCTACCTGGTGGACCGCACGGAGCGCGCGCTGACCGACGAGGAGATCGTTCGCATCGGCGACACCTACCACGCGTGGTCCGCATCGCAATCCGCTACTGCCAAAGGCCTTGTCTATCAAGATGTTCCGGGTTTCTGCAAATCCGCGTCGCTGGACGATATCCGGACCGCGGGCTATGCGCTCACGCCGGGACGCTATGTGGGCGCGCCCGCGTCCGACGACGACGGGGAGCCGGTCGACGCCAAGATCGCCCGGTTGACGGGCGACCTGCTGGCGGCGCTTGACGAGTCCGCCCGCCTGGAGCGGATGGTGCGCGAGCAGGTGGAGCGGCTGCGGTGAAGGCCAGACTGGGCGACCACCTCGACTTCAGCAACGGGACCAGCTCTCCGGCGCGAGCCCCGGACGGCCGCTTTCGCGTTTACGGCTCCAACGGGCCGATCGGCTATGCGGCGCAATGCAATGCGGCCGGGCCGGTGATCGTGCTGGGGCGCGTCGGATCGTATTGCGGCAGCCTGCGGTACTGCGATTCCGACGTCTGGGTCACCGACAATGCGCTGGTGTGCCGGGCCAAGGACCCAGCGGAGACGCGGTATTGGTATTACGCGCTGCACACCTGCGGGCTCAACGGACACCGGGCCGGATCGGGACAGCCGCTGCTCAACCAGACGATCCTGCGTGAGGTTTGCGTCTCCGCCGTCGCGGCTCCGCAGCGCCGCCGCATCGCCGAGGTGCTCGGCGCCGTCGACGACAAGATCGCCGCCAACGAACGCGTGATCGCCGCCGCGGAGAGCCTGATGGTGGCCACCGCCGAGTCGGTCGCCGAAAGCGTGCCGCTGTCCGCTCTCGCCGGCCGGTCGACGGAACTCCTCGGTCCGCCCGGGTTCGACGACGTGGTGGCCCACTTCAGCCTCCCGGCGTTCGACGACGGCGCGAAACCCCGGCTGGTCGCCGGGGAAAGCGTGAAGAGCGCCAAGTTCGTCCTGTCCGAGCCGTGCGTGCTGGTCGCGAAGCTCAATCCCAGGATTCCGCGCGTCTGGAACGTGGTGGCCCTGCCCCCGCAAATGGCTTTGGCCAGCACGGAGTTCGTCGTGTTGCGTCCCGTCGGCGTCGACACGTCGGCGCTGTGGGCGGCTTTGCGGCAGCCCGACGTCGTCGCGACGTTGCAGCGGCGGGCCGCCGGGACGTCGGGGAGCCACCAGCGCGTCCAACCGCGCGACCTGCTCGAGGTTCCGGTCCGCGACGTCCGGCGCCTGGCGCCCGCGGCGGCGCGGACGCTCACCGGACTGGGCGCGCTGTGTCACGCGCGCCGCGCGGAATCCACGCGGTTGTCCGCCTTCCGCGACGCGCTGCTGCCGCTGCTGATATCGGGTGAGCTCGCGGTGGGCCCCGTCTAGCGCCGAAACTGCGCTCAGAGCGCCCGATCAGGCCCGAAACACGCGCTGAGCGCAGACTCGGCGCGCCCAACGATCGCCCAACGATAAGGTGGGCGCCGTGGCCGAGACCGCGCCGCTGCGCGTGCAACTGATCGCCAAGACGGAGTTCCTGGCGCCGCCGGACGTGCCCTGGACGACCGACGCCGAGGGCGGCCCCGCGCTGGTCGAGTTCGCCGGGCGGGCCTGCTATCAGAGCTGGTCGAAGCCCAACCCGAAGACGGCGACCAACGCCGGCTACATCGGGCACATCATCGACGTCGGCCACTTTTCGGTGCTCGAGCATGCCAGCGTGTCGTTCTACATCACCGGCATCTCGCGATCCTGCACCCACGAGCTGATCCGGCACCGGCACTTCTCCTACTCGCAGCTGTCGCAACGCTATGTGCCGGAGGGGGACTCGCGCGTCGTCGTCCCGCCGGGCATGGACGACGACCCCGAACTGCAGGAGATCCTCGTCAAGGCCGCCGACGCCAGCCGCGCCACCTACGCCGAGCTGTTGGCGAAACTGGAAGCGAGGTTCGCCGACCAGCCGAGCGCGATATTGCGCCGCAAACAGGCGCGCCAGGCCGCCCGCGCGGTGCTGCCCAACGCGACCGAGACCCGCATCGTCGTCACGGGGAACTATCGGGCGTGGCGGCACTTCATCGCCATGCGCGCCAGCGAGCACGCCGACGTGGAAATCCGGCGCCTGGCCATCGAGTGCCTGCGCCAGCTCGTCGGCGTGGCGCCCGCGGTGTTCGCAGACTTCGAGGTCTCCACCCTGGCCGACGGCACCGAGGTCGCCACCAGCCCTCTCGCCACCGAAGCCTGAGGCGGCGCAGCCGGGGAAGGCTGAGGCGGCAATCCGGCCTGAGCCCACCGAAGCCTGAGCCGCGCGGCGGCTAATTGCGTTTGGTACCGCCAGGTAACCTGAAGACCGTGAGCACCGTCGGATTCGACGCCCCCGCCCGGTTGGGAACCCTGCTGACGGCTATGGTGACGCCATTCGCCGCTGACGGCGCGCTGGACACCAAGGCCGCGGCGCACCTGGCAAACCACCTGGTGGACGGGGGGTGCGACGGCCTGGTGGTCTCCGGGACCACCGGTGAGTCGCCGACCACCACCGACGACGAGAAACTCGAGCTGCTGCGCGCCGTGCTGGAGGCGGTCGGTGACCGGGCCCGCGTCATCGCCGGCGCCGGCACCTATGACACCGCTCACAGCGTCCGGCTGGCGAAGGCCTGCGCGGCCGAGGGCGCGCACGGGCTGCTGGTCGTCACGCCGTACTACTCGAAGCCGCCGCAGAGCGGGCTGATCGCGCATTTCACCGCCGTCGCCGACGCGACCGAGCTTCCGGTGCTGCTCTACGACATCCCGCCCCGCTCGGTGATACCGATCCAGACCGAGACCATTTACGCGCTGGCCGCCCACCCGAACATCGTCGGGATCAAGGACGCCAAGGGCGACCTGCACAGCGGCGGCCAGATCATCGCCGAAACCGGACTGGCCTACTACTCCGGCGACG
>NZ_LZKE01000033.1:0-680 GCF_001672675.1 Mycobacterium sp. E2327 | reverse complement strand
CGCCCTGCGGCGCGTTGGGGTCCAGCGGCACGTTTTCGGCGCCGTCGGATTCCAGCACGATCCGCGCGGGTGGCGGCCCTTCGCCGCCGCCCATCACCGAGCCGACCGTGGCAATCGCCTGCAGCGCCGTGAAGATGCCCTCCCCCGTCGCGGTTTTCGGCGCCGGCTTCAACCCGTCGATCGCCGCCTTCACCGCGGCGCGGTTCGTCGTCGGCGACACCAGCAGTGAGGCGTTGGCGGCGAATTCGACCAGGCCCAGGTTGATGGCCGGCGTCAGCTCATCGGCGAATTTCTTGCCGGCCTCCTGCGCGGCGGCCAGCCGGTTGGGGGCGACGTCGGTGGACGCCATGGACTCCGAGACGTCGATGACCAGCACGACGCAGGCGCGGTTGCGCGGGATGCGCATGTCGTGCGTGGGCGTGGCCAGGGCGACGGTCAACAGGAACAGCGACAGCAGCGCAACCACGATGGGAACATGCCGCCACCACGACTGCGGCACCTCGGCCTCGGTGAAGCGGCGCAGCCGCTGGCGGCGACGGGCCTGCACGACGACATAGACGGCCAGCAGCGCCAGCGGGATCAGTCCGAAGAGCAGCAGGCCCGGGCGCTGGGTGAACTTGATGTCCAGGCTGCGCAGGTGGGTCTGTAGCCCGGCGTCCTGGATCGGGATCAGGTGGGCG
>NZ_LZKE01000032.1:0-617 GCF_001672675.1 Mycobacterium sp. E2327 | reverse complement strand
TCTCGGTCTGCGTGCCGACGTACAACAACGCGGCCACGATCGAGCGCTGCCTGCGCAGCATCCTGGACCAGGACGGCGTCGACTTCGAGATCATCGTCGTCGACGACGACTCGTCGGACGACGGCGCCGCCGTTGCCGCCGCGATGCTGCGGCCGGGGGACCGGCTGGTCAAGAATGAACCGCGCCTCGGGCTCAGCGGCAACCACAACAAGTGCCTGGAGCTGGCGCGCGGCACGTGCGTTCAGTTCGTGCACGGCGACGACTGGCTGCTGCCCGGCGCCCTGGCTACCCTCGCGGAACGCTTCGAGGACCCGGCCGTCGGGCTCGCGTTCGCGCCCCGGCAGGTGGTGGGCGACGACGAGCGGTGGCAGCGCCGATACGGCAAGATGTACACGCATTTCCGGAACCTCCGGGAACGCAATGACGGGCGCGAGTTGGTGCGGCAGGCGGCGCTGGGCGGCCTGAGGGACAACTGGGTGGGCGAACCGACCTGCGTGATGTTCCGGCGCCGGCTGGCACTCGACGTCGGGGGCCTGCGCAACGACATCTACCAACTCGTCGACTTGGATTTTTGGTATCGCCTGATGGTCCGGTCGACGGTCTGTTTTCACCCCCAG
>NZ_LZKE01000031.1:0-56608 GCF_001672675.1 Mycobacterium sp. E2327 | reverse complement strand
CTGGACCAAGACCGCCGACCAAATCCTGGAGTCCGTCGCAAACTACTGTCGACGAATTAACGACTCACGACACTAGCCCATAGCCAGCGGTTTCGTCAGGCGGCGTGCCGGTGCGATAGGCTGTCGAAGCTTCAAGCGGGGTGTGGCGCAGCTTGGTAGCGCGCTTCGTTCGGGACGAAGAGGCCGTGGGTTCAAATCCCGCCACCCCGACTGTTATTGCCGTCCGGCGTCGCGCCGGGACCACCAGTCGATTCGCGAACGCGATATCACCGGCGGCGATCATCGACGGCCTGCGCGTAGGAATCACGGAGCGGCGCTCAATTTCGTGAACCCGAGTAGCTGACTACGCTATCGGCCCCCCATACGTAGCTGAAGTATTAGTCAGGTCGGCGACTGCTGGAACCGTCACGGAATTGGCCGGCCCGCTAGTGCCCACGATCTGACCGCGCGGCGACTGCGAGCAGCCATCTGAGCACGAAGGGATGGCGTAATGAATTTTGACGAGCACTGTCGGGGCGACAACGTCCTGGTGAGTTTTATTGCCGCCGCTCCGGCCGACGCGGGCTTTGCCGCTCTGCTGACCGGCTTCATGATCTCCGCGATCGCCTTCTTGCTGGGCAGAGAACGGAGAGAGGACAAAATCCTGCACGCGGTCGCGCTATTTGCGCCAGGGTTGCTGGTTCTGGCACTGGCTTGCAATCAGTTTGTCGGTATCACGGCGCAAGCCCCGGCTAAATCCGGCGACCAGGTCATACAGGGCTCGGCAAAAGTCGCTTGCAGCACCGGCTGGACGCAGGGAACGACCGCAAACGGCATGCTGGGCGTGGGCTTCGTCGTCGCGGTCGCCGGACTGGTCTGGATGATGGCTCACGCGGTGGACGGAAACATTGGCCGGAACGCCCAGGAAAACGGCGCTCAGGACCGCAGAACCCTGATACATCTGGGCAACTTCCTCGTGTTCGTCGCCATTGCCACGGTATCGCTGCTGTTGACGCGGGGTTCGCTCGGTTATTACGACCTGATGGGCGGCCTTGGCGTCCATGCGCCGAGTTCCTTGAAGGCCGTAGCTTGGTGGACATTTGGGTTGAGCATGGCTCTTGACGCCCGGATAATCTACGTCCGGACCGCAGGCTATTACCGTGTTCGACGCAAAAGAATTGATGGAAAGTGGGACGACCGCGACGAGTCCAAGGTAGCGCGACTTTTGCGACGAGGACCCGTCATCTGCGTAGTGGTGTTGACGGCCGGCATGGCCTTGGTAGCGCCTTTGCACGCCAGTCTCATTTCCAACAATTCTGTGCCCGGCGGCGTAGCGGCATTCTTTGCGGTTGTCTTGGGCATGTTCTTCCCGCTCGTAATTTTCTTGTTCATTTCCGCTTCGGTGCCTGGGCCGGACTTCTGGTATTGGGACGCCCTCCCCGAAACCAAGGAGGACACGACGCGACCGCCTGCAAACGAGGACGTCGACGGCCGGGCAGTTCCGGCTGATCCTCGCGAGGTCCTCAATACCCAACCCACCGCCGCGGTCAACGGCCGTATCGCGCCCAAGTAGCCGATAACAGGCGGCGCAGATCATGGCACGCGGCGGCTAACCCAGTTCGGGTTGGACCCGCCGACGATCGGCCCGGGCCCAGATCTGCACCTGCTCGCGCCCGACGAGACGGCAACGGTGGGTGGTCGCCAACTGGCGGGCGGCCTTCGTGAAGCCCTGATTGGTCACCACCACCGTCTGGTTGCACCGGTGGTGCAGGGCCCCGGCCACCACTTGCTGGACGGCGGCCACCCCGACGGCCTTCGCCTGCCTTTTGCATTGGACCGCCATGCACGCGCCGTCCCGCTTCGCGATCAGATCCACACCGTAATCGCCCGTGCTGGCGGTGTGCGCGACGCTCCATCCCACCGTCCGAAGCTGTGCCGCAACGAATTCCTCGAACTCGACGCCCGACATCTGGTCGATGGCCGCCAGGTCCGACGCGGCGTATCGCAGGTCACGCCGTCGCTGGCGCCCGACGCTGTAGCGGTCCCGTCGACCACCCAGCCACAGCAGGGCGAGGACGGTCAGGGCGAGGCCGCCCAGACCGGCCGAAAATCCCGCCGGGACGCTACCGGTGGCGTGCTGGGCGAAATACCAGGGGACGGCGAATCCCAACAGCAGCAAGGACCCGGCGATTATCTCCATTGCTCCTCGGATTGGCTGCGTGGACTCGTGCGACGAAAGTATCGGATAGCTATGACAATTCGGCGCAGGCTAGCTATCAGGAGGTGATGTCGGCCCCCGCCGGGTCGACGGCCGCGCCTATCCTCTGCTCGAGATCCTCCAGCCTGACCTTCAATGGCAGGAACTCATCCATGCCAAGCTCCGCCCGGACCGCGTTGATAAATCGGTTCATTACGGCGCTGACATCGCTCGGCTGTATTCGGTTGGCCATCGGAAGGGCCGCGTAGAGCTGTTGAGTGAAGTTCACGGAAGCGGCCAATCCTGCCAGCCTTGCGATGTGATTCGGTAGCAGCAAACGCATCTCGGCGACGATTACGCCCGCTTCCGATAGCCGCCCAGCAGGGTACCCACGAGTCCGGCCCCGGCCGTGAACAGTGGAAGCCACCACGGCGTAGCGGATGCGGCACCTTGCACGGCTGCCAACGTCATCTCATCGTCCCCCGCCCCAAAAGAATTGGAGAAACCGCCCCGATCCGTCCGGAGCCAAGTGTATGAGTCCCGGACCTTGGAAAGGGCGCCGACAAGCCAAAATCCCGAGGCAGCTTTGAGCGGCTGGCTGCGGCAACCTAGGGGTCGGGGCACGCACGACGTGGCTCGAGAGGACGGAACCGAACCCTGGTGCCGTTGCGCGGTGCGAGCATGATGGAGCGCCGCACGATCCGCTCCGGCCCCTCGTCGACGGCGCTGAACTCCCCCTCGCGCAGCAGCGTGTGCAGCACGGTGATGAGCTCACGCATCGTGAATGCGGCCCCCAGACACCGTTTGACGCCGCCCCCGAACGGCACCCACGCGTAGGTCTCGGGTCGGGTGCCGAGGAATCTCTCCGGACGGAACTCGTTGGGGTGCTCGTAGGTATGCGGGTTGCGGTTGATCGCGATGATGTGGACGACGATCCGGGTGCCCGCCTTCACGACATAGCCACCGATCGGAAACGGCTGTGCCGCAACGCGTGCCGTGAAGGGCGCCGGCGGCCGGACCCGCAGCGTCTCGTGGATCACCGCGGTCGTAAAGGCTTCCTCACCGCTCAGGGCTTCGGTCTGTACCCGTCGTAGCGCGTCGAGGTGGTGCAGCAGCAGGTCGAAGACCCAGGCCAGCGTCGTCGCGGTGGTCTCGTGACCCGCCAACATCAGGGTGATCAGGTCGTCGCGAATCTCGCTGTCGGACAGCCGTTTCCCGTCGTCGCCGCGTGCGCACATCAGCAGCGAGAGAATGTCGGGCTGTTCGTCCAGGCGGGGGTTTTCGCGCCGTCGTGCGATGAGCGGCATCACGACGCCGTCGATCTCGTCGTTGGCCCGCGCCCGCTGCGGCCACACCCGCAACGCACCGAGGTGACGAAGCGCGTAGCGGACGGTCAACTGCTCCGAGACACCGAGGTTTAGCAGGCGCTCGAAGGGCCGGCCGAGCCGGCGGACCTCTTCGGGATCATCGACGCCGAAGGTGACCCTGACGATCACGTCCAGCGTCAGCGCGCGCGCCGCCTTCAGCATTTCGAACGGGCGGTCAACGGGCCAGCTGTGCATCGCCGCGCGGGCGCAGTTCTGCATGATCGGTACGTAACTGCTCAGCGCCGCGCCGTGCAGCGGGGGCGTCAAGAGCTTGCGCCGGCGCAGATGCTCCGGTTCCTCCTGCACGAACATCGACCCGGAGCCGTAGATGGCAGCCGCCGGTCCGACGCCCGCACCGCCGAGCAGCACGTCCGGCGGGGCGGTGAAGACCTGCTTGGCCAGTTCGGGGTCGGACACGATCGCCACGTCGCCCAGGCTGAGCACGGGCATGGTCATGATCGGTCCGTATCGGCGGATCACCCGCAGCATCCGCCGCTCGCCGCCGACAAGATAGGCGGCCGCGTACGCCGCGGCGAACAGCGGCCGAAGTATGTGTGGAGCCGGTAGGCCGGGCGGACGGCTCAAGGCCACGCTGACGACCGAAACACGGCGGGCCTAGATGGTCAAGGCCGCCCGCGACGGCGTTACGCGCAGTCTGCGCAGACCGGAAGACCCGAGCTCGAGGGGCGCAACCGGCTGCGGTGCTGCACTAGAAAGCAGCTCGAACACGTGAACTCGTCGGACTGCTGGGGTATCACGGTCACCGACAATTCCTCGCCGGAAAGATCCGCCCCCGGCAGCTCGAAGAAGACCACATCGTTTGGGTCCTCGTCGACAACCGCGGTGGGTGTACCGGTGGCCGCGAGTTCGCGTAGTGCGGACGCATCCTGGGTCTCGGCGTCGGGTATGCGGCGTGCGTCGTAATCGCTGGTGGTCGTCATGGCTGTTCCTCCCTGCTGGACGACGGGTTGACGCACTTGCCTGTACTCACCCGTGGCTGAGTCGGTACCCCGATCACGTGTCGATAACACCTAATCGGCTCAAAAAATTGCGCGGGCGACAATTGAGCACCTCCCATGGCCGTGGAGGGCCGATTCAGCAGGCGATCGGCGTCTTGGCGTGCGCCGCGGAGCCGTCGGCTGTCGTGCCATGGAGAAATAACGCGACGTTGAAGGCTCGGCGCTGGCTCCGCGAAACGAAAGCCAGGCCAACCCAGGGCGCCCCGACGGCGAGGAGCAGCGCCACAATCGCCGCCCCCGCATGCCCGGTGACCAGCGCAAGAACGCCAACCACCAGACCGACCGCCCAGATGGCGGCAGCCACGCGGCCCCCAACGCTGGGATGCAGCGGACCGGACGTGTCGAACATGCGCCCACTTATGCCCGGTCAGACCGAAAATTAAACATTTCGGCGGCGGCTCGGCCGGGCGACGGTCAACTGCTGGGCGGCGGTGCGGGCTCGTCGGAATGCATTGCCTGCCAGCGCACTTCGGCCGCGCGCACCTTACGGTGCGTCTGCAACAGCCAGGCCACGCCCGCGGCACCCGACACGGCGGCCAGCAGCACGACCATCGAACCGACCAGGAGGTGCCCGGTCGCCAACGCGTACAGCCCGATCACCAGGGCGACCACCGCGACGGCCGCCGACGCGAGGCCGGGGGCATTGGCGGCGTGCGTCAACGATTCGCCGGCATGCTGGCGAGAAGTACGGTGGTGGTCAACCGGGTCGCTTTTCGGGGTTCGCAAATTTTCTCCTCGTGAAAACGCTTTTGTACCAGTGCTGTTCGCATGGCGAATCGTGCCGAAGCCTCGTCGAGGGCTACCCGCCGCCCCCATAGGCCAAACGACGCTCGTGTCAGCCGGCCCCACCGCGGGTATGCCACGCGAATGCGCAAACCCCCCGCCGTCCTGTTCGACGTGGACGGAACCCTCGTCGATTCCAACTATCTGCACGTCTACGCATGGCAGCGCGCCTTCGACGCCGAAGGCATGCCGGTCGCGGCCTGGAAGATCCACCGCTGCATCGGCATGGACGGCGACACGCTGGTGCGCACGCTGTCCAATGACGCACCCGACGACGTGCAGGACCGGCTCAGCGACGCCCACAGCCGCTACTACCGCGAGGCCACCCCGCTGCTGGCCCCCTTGCCCGGCGCCCGGGAGCTGCTGCAGCGCGTCGCCGCGCTCGGACTGCAAGTGGTGCTGGCCAGTTCGGCACCCGAGGACGAACTCAAAACCCTGCTCAAGACGCTCGACTGTGACGACGTCATCACCGCGAAGACATCGTCGCGCGACGTCGACACCGCCAAACCCGACCCCGGCATTGTGCAGGTGGCGCTCGACCGGGCCGGGGTTGACGCCGACCACGCGGTGTTCGTCGGCGACGCCGTGTGGGATGCCCACGCCGCCGGGGCCGCGGGACTGGCGTGCATCGGACTTTTGAGCGGCGGCATCTCCCGCGCCGAGTTGGAGTCGGCCGGCGCGTCACCGATTTTCACGGATCCGCAGGATCTTCTCGAGCATCTGGACTCCACCCCGATCGGGGCGCTACATACCGCGAGTGCGCAGCATGAGCGGTAAGAGCCACCAAAAGAACGCAAACAGCGCCAGCGCGCAAGCTCCCGCTATCAGCCCGGCGCTGCGCCCGGCAACCGAGTCGAAAACGATGACCGTCACCCCGGTCAGGGCGGTGCCCAGCAGCCCGAGCCCGGCGTAGGCGCATCGGTGCGCTGCCGACACCAGGACCTGGAGGCGGTGCCGCCGGAACAGCAGCCGGTGAATGCCGACCGGGGCGACGAGCAGCACCGTCGCGCCCACCGAACAGCCGACGGTCACCAGGTACACAATCCGCATGGGTTCGGCGAGAACGTCGAAGCGCTGCTGGAACGGCAGCGTCAACAGGAAGCCGGTGAGCAGCTGGACGCCCGTCTGCACGACGCGCAGCTCCTGCAGCAGGCTGTTCCAATTGCGGTCCAGCCGTTCGATTTCGGTCTCGCCGCGCTGGCTGCGATCCCACTGCTGGTCATCTTCCGGATGATCGACGTCGTCACCCATGACACCGATCATCCCACCGGGAGTGATTTGCGGGCCAACGACCTTCCGAAGGGCCGGGCCGCGGTGAAGAATCAACCCGACAGGTCCGACCACGGGGAGAACACGATGCCGACCATCGACCACGAATGGAGCAAACCCGCCGCGATGGCCATCCCCGCGGAGGGATATTTCGAATTGCAGCGCGGCCGCTACGGCCCCGTCTTTCCACGGACGCCCGCCTGTTACGGCTTCTCCATCATCGCCAAGGTCAAGCCCGGGCGCGAAGACGTGATCCGCGAATACGGCAAGACGATCCAGGCGGCGATCGAGTCCCAGCCCGACCTGTTGGCCCCGCTGCGCCTCCACTACCTGCGGTGGGTCCTTTTCGACGTCGGCTTCGGACTGCACTTCCAATACCAAGGGATCTTCGACACCGATTTCGACAAGTACACCGAGGACGCGATAAAGCTGTTCTCGCAATCCGGCGTCACCACCGTCTTCACCAACCTCGAGGGCTTTCCGGAGGATTGGCAGACCAACCCGGACGCCTTCATCAAGTTCGTACGTGAGCACCAGTTCCCAAGCTTCCTGGAGTACGGGGAGTACCCCTACGTCACCGCCGACGAGATCAAAAAGGCGCTGCGCCTCAAGGCCGCCTTCTCCGACATGCTCGACCAGATGCAGTAAATGCTCGGCGCATGCTTGAGTTAGACAACATCCAGCACATCCTCGTGACCCGTACACCGGCGATGACGGGGCGCTACGAATTCTTGTCGTTCGACAGCCCGGCGGGCGGACGAGCGTGGCTGAGCGAGCTGGTGGACAAGGCCCAGTCGGCGTCGGACGTCCGGCGGACGATGGACAGCACCGACCGGTGGGTTACGCTCGCCTTCACCTGGAATGGGCTGCGGGCGTTGGGAGTTCCCGACGATTCGCTGGCCACCTTCCCGGACGAGTTTCGCGAGGGCATGGCGGCGCGCGCCGACATCTTGGGCGACACCGGAGCCAACCACCCGCGCAACTGGGTGGGCGGTTTGGCCGGCGAGGACCTGCACGCGATCGCGATCCTGTTCGCGCGCAACGACGCCGAGCGCCGGCGTTGCACCGCGGTGCACGCCGACCTCGTCGCGCGGTGTCCGGGCGTGCGCGTGCTGTCCTTCCTGGACTTGAATGCGACGCCACCCTTCGACTACGCCCACGACCACTTCGGGTTCCGGGACCGGCTGTCGCAACCGGTGATCGAGGGAAGCGGAGAGGAGCCGACACCCGGATCGGGCGGGCCACTGAAGCCGGGCGAGTTCATCCTCGGCTACCCCGACGAGGAGGGTGTCGTCCCCAAGCTGCCGCAGCCCGAGGAACTCTCGCGCAACGGCAGCTACATGGCGTACCGGCGCCTGCGCGAGCATGTCGGCCTGTTCCGCGATTACCTGGCGTCGCAGGCGCAAACATCGGAGGGGCAAGAACTCCTCGCCGCCAAGCTGATGGGACGGTGGCGCAGCGGCGCCCCGCTCGTCCTGTCGCCCGAGCGCGACGACCCCGAACTCGGCGCGGACCCCATGCGCAACAACGACTTCAACTACAAGGAGATGGACCCCTTCGGGTACGCGGTGCCGTTGGGTTCCCATGCGCGACGGCTGAATCCGCGCGACACGACGGTCAACATGAACCGGCGCCGGATGATCCGCCGCGGCGCCACCTACGGCGAGGCGCTTCCCGAGGGCGCCGACGACGACGGCGCGGACCGGGGCATCGCCGCGTTCATCATCTGCGCCAGCCTGGTCCGCCAGTTCGAGTTCGCGCAAAACGTGTGGATCAATGATCGCAACTTTCACGAGCTCGGCAACGAACGCGACCCGATCTGCGGAACACAGGACGGCACACTGGAATACAAGATTCCGAAGCGTCCGATCCGAAAAGTTCTCAAGGGGCTGCCGGCCTTCACCACCCTCACGGGCGGCGCCTACTTCTTCCTTCCCGGCATCAACGGCCTGAAGTACCTTGCGAGGACACCGTGAGCCCACCTGCACGCACCTACAACCAGAACCACGTATCCCGAGCGCACACCCCGGGTCGGCGCCGCATCAGCATCTATTGGACCTGGAGTTACCCCTGGGAGGCACAACGCGATCCCGCCGCGCTGGACAATCGGTTCTCCACGATGACCGAGGTTCGCCGGGTGGCCTGGCCGAACTACGAGACGCCGGAATGGGACGACGCCCATTTTCTGCAGGGCATCGCCGGGACGCTCGAGCTGTTCCACCGCTCGACGCTGCACTTCCAGCGACTGGCCGGCGAGGTGACCGGTCACCCCGTCGCGGTCTTCCAGCGCATCGACCAGGCCGGCTATCACCTACCGATCGACGAGCGGGTGCTGGCCGACACCGACACCCTCATGGTCTTCGGGCTCGACCACGTGCTCGGGCAGGAAGAGGCGCGGCCCGAGGAGGTCGAGGCGATTCGCGCTTGGCTGCAGCGCGAGGGCACCTGCCTGCTGTTGGCGCCGCACCACGACGTCGGCTTCACCGACGACGCGGAACAGCGCCAGATGGAGTTCCTGCACCACGGCGACCCGCTGGTCCCCCGCCAACAGCGCTTCAGCCAATACACCCGCTCCCTGATGAAGGCCCTCGACGTACCCGTCTACAACAAGTGGGGCCTGCGGCCGGCGGCCACCGACGGCCAGATCGCGCCGCTGACGGGCTTCCGCGACCTCGACGCGCCCGGCCTGCTAAACCAAGTCACCACCTTCAACTTCCATCCCCACCTGCCGCACTACGAATTGACGGCGCCGGAAAGTGCCGCCCTGCGCGTGCTGGGGCGCCAACGAATCGACCCCACGCGGCCACATCCCTTCACCGAGACCGGCAACACGGAATTCAATGCCCTGATCTGGATGCCGCCCGACGGGGATCGGGCCGGCGACATCGTGTTGGTCGACTCCACCAACTTCACGACGCTCTTCGGCGGCACCGAGAGCCTGGCGAACTTCTGGCGAAACTTCTCGCTGATGCAATAGGGCCGCGAAGGCGCGTCAGCGGGTGCTGTTGCCGTCCCGGACGGCGGTCAACGCGTCGTCCAGCGTCGGGTACAGCGGGAAGGTCTTGTCCAGACCGGTGAGGTGGATCGGCCGCCTGGTCGCCGGCCCGCGCGCGACGACACCGAACTCGATGGATTTGCCTAGTCTTTCGTACGTCGCGGCCAGGATCTTCAAACCGACCGAGCCGAGGAACTCCACCGCGGAAAGGTCGATGACCAGTGCCGTCGGACCGTCCGCGAGCACGGAGCTGATGGCCTGCTCGAGCGCCGGGGCGGTGACCAGATCGATTTCGCCGCTGACGCTGACCACGGACACCCCATCGTGGTCGGTAACCAGCGTGGTAATCGAATCAGGAGCTGACAATGGCGATCCTTTGTCCCGGGCCTTGAGTGTGGTGCAAGCCTAGCCTGCCATGCGAACTGCGAGAAGAATATGCCCTCGACAGTTGGGGCGCGATTATCCAGGCTAGTCTCCCCATAGGCATACTGCGGAGCGCGACGCGGCACACGGGAGGCCAGATGTCAGATTCGCCGTTGGACTTAGGCACCACCAGCACCGCCGCGCAGACGGTCAGCGAGGGCCTGCTGCCCCAGCTGGTCCAGCACCTGCGCCAGAACCGCACCGTGCTGCGCGAGGAGTGGGCCCGCAGGATCACCGAGGCCGAGCTGCTCACCGCCATGACACCGGAGGAGATCTTCTCCGAGGCGACGACGGTGTACGACAGCTACGTCGAGGTGCTCGAGACCGGTAGCGTCGAGGCGCTGCAGGATTACGCGCGCGACCTGTCGGAACGCATCATCCCCCGGGGCGTGGAAACCGACGAGGTCGTCGGCATCGTGCTGCTGCTCCGCGACGTGCTGGCCCGGTCGCTGTTCGAGAAGTATCAGACCGACTTCGAAATGCTCAACCGAGTCCTCGACGCGTACGAGCCGGCGGCCAACCGCATCGCCAACACGGTGGCCGTGTCGTTCGTGCAGGAACGCGAGCGCATCATCCGCCAGCAGCAGGAGGCCATCCGCGAGCTGTCGACGCCGGTGCTGCAGGTGCGCGAGCAACTGCTGATTCTGCCGATCATCGGCGTGCTGGACAGCCAGCGAGCCCGCCAGGTCACCGAACAGCTGCTGCGGGCGATCCGCGCGAACCGCGCGAAAGTCGTCGTCATCGACATCACCGGTGTGCCCACCATCGACTCCACGGTGGCGAACCACCTGGTGCAGACGGTCGACGCGTCGGGGTTGATGGGCGCCAGCGTGATCATCACGGGCCTGTCGTCGGAAATCGCGCTGACGCTCGTCACCATCGGGCTGGACCTGTCCAAGATGAACGCCGTCGGCGACCTGCAGGGCGGCATCGAAGAAGCCGAACGGCTGCTCGGTTACGAAGTAACGCGTACCGGCGAGCAGACCGGATAGCCACCGTTAGCACGAGCCCCCCATGCCAGTACCGATCCTGAAACAGGGCGCGATTCTGATCGCTTCGGTGCAGTCGGCGCTCACCGACTCCGACGCCGAACGCCTTCGCTTCGACCTGATGGAAAGGGTCAGCCGGTTCCGCGCGCAGGGAATCATCGTCGACGTCACCGCCATCGACGTGATGGACTCGTTCGCCGCGCGCTCGCTGCGAACGATCGCCCACATGACCCGGCTGCGCGGCGCGGACACCGTGATCGTGGGCCTGCAACCGGAAGTGGCCTTCGCGATGGTGCAACTGGGCCTGCAGTTCGACGACATGAACACCGCACTGGATCTCGAAGAGGGCCTCGCGCTGCTGAATCGCCAAGGCGGAGTGGGGAAATCGACGATCGGGCGCGATGGTGGCGGGTGACATCGTCGTCGACATCCGCAACTCCGACGACATCGTCGCCGCCCGCAAGGCCGGACACCAGCTCGCTCTCGATCTCGGCTTCTCGCTGACCGACGTGACCATGATCGCCACGGCGATCTCCGAAATAGCCCGCAACATCACCAGCTACGCCGGGCGCGGTGCCGTCCGGATCGCCGTGGCCGAACGGGACGGACGCACGGCCCTGGTGGTGCGCGCGGAGGACGACGGGCCGGGCATCGCCGACATCGAGCGCGCGCTGGAGGACGGCTACTCCACCGGTCGCGGGCTGGGGATGGGCCTGCCCGGCGCCCGCCGCCTGATGGACCGCTTGATCGTGGATTCGAAACTTGGTCACGGCACGGTCATCGAGATGTGGAAGTGGGTGCCAGCCCGTGCATGAGCATGGCCGGCTGGGTCCGATGGAGTGGGCACGGGCGGGTCGCCCTATGCCCAGTGAGTTCACGTCCGGCGACCGAGGGGTCGCCGTCGACATCGACGGTCACGCCGCCCTGTTCGGCGTGGTGGATGGCCTCGGCCATGGTCCGGAGGCCGCGTCCGCCGCGCTGCGCGCCGTCGACGCGGTCAAGCGCTCGGGTTCCGAGCGGCTCGAGGTCTTGGTCCAGCTCTGCCACCGCATGCTGGAGGGCACCAGGGGGGTCGCCATGACCCTGGCCAGGGTGGACTTTGCGGCCCGCACCCTGACGTGGACGGGAGTCGGCAATGTCACCGCCCAGCTGGTGGCCAAGGCGCCGACCGGTGTCCAGATCCGATCGACCGCGCGCCTCACCGGGGGCATCGTCGGCTACCGCATGCCCGAAATCAGGCCCGCCCAGGTGGTTCCGATCCGCCCGGGCGACCTGCTCGTGATGAGCACCGACGGAATCGCCGAGGACTACCTGGATCACATCGACTTCGCTGCCACCGCCGTGGACATCGCCGAAGAACTCCTGGGAAAGCACGCCAAGGAGATCGACGATGCCATGGTGCTTGCGGCGCGTCACCGGGGAGCATCGAGATGAGCGGCAACGACGACTTCCACGCCCAGTACGGCGCCGCACTGCGCAGCTACTTGGACACCCGCGACGAGGACGTCCTGACCGTCGGCCACGAGCTCGGCCGCCGCGCCCTCGAGGAAGACATCAGCGTGCTCGAAATCATCGAGCACCACGTTCGGCTGGTTCTCGACACCTGTCAGGACTACCAAGTCGACGCCCCCGTCGCCCTGGAATTCCTGTTGCAGACCCTGGCCCCCCTGGACGTCGCGACCCGCGGATTCCTCGACGGAACCAGGCGCTTCGCGCAAGAGCGGGCCCGGGCCGAGGGGCTTGCCGATCGCGACAAATTCCGTACGGCGCTGGTGAATTCGCTGCAGGAGGGCTTTTTCGTCGCCGACCACGAGGGCTCGGTGGTCGAAGTGAACAACGCCTTCATCGAAATCCTCGGCTATCCCGCCGACGGTCTGCCATACCGGTGGCCCCACCCGTGGCTGGTCGACAGGAAGACCGCGCGTGAGCAGCAGGCGCTGGTCCGCAGCAACGGCAGCGCCGCATACGAAACCCCGATTCGGCATCGGGACGGACATCTCGCGTGGGTGATGGTCAGCATCAACGCGGTCAAGGAGGCCGGCAGCGACCGGGACGTCTACGTGGGCACAATCCGGGACATCACCGCGGAGCGCGCGTTCGCCGCCCGCGAGAGCGCGGTACTGCGGCTCGCGACAGCGGTGGCCGTGGCCAAGAGCATGGCCGAGCTGCTGTCGATCACCCTGGACGAATGCCGGACGGCGATCGACGTCAAGCGGGTGATCGCCGTCTCGTGGCCCGCCGGCGGGGGCGAACCGACCGTTCAGGTGGCGGGCGAACCCGCCGAATCCTCCTGGCGCGAACTGGATCCCTGGCTGCGCGACACGTTCCAGGACGCGCGCCACCAGCTGCCGCTGACGGCCAAGACGGTGGACAGGCCCCAGAATCCCGGCAAGGCACAGGGATTGGTGGCGGTGCTGTCCAACACGGGAGACCTCGCGCTCTGGCTGGAGCTGCTGACACCCCGCTGGATCAGCGCCGAAGACCGGCTACTGGTCACGGTGCTCATCGGCCACCTGAGCCTGGCCATGCAGCACGTGCGCCAGTTCGAAAGCGCGCGCGAAACCTCGCTGACCCTGCAGCGCGCCATGCTACCCACGGTGCAGCCGCCCGCCGGCTTCGCCGTCTGCTACGAGCCGGCCGTCCTGCCCTTGGAAATCGGGGGCGACTGGTACGACGTGCTGCCGATCGGCGGCAACCGCATCGGCATCGTCGTCGGCGACTGCGTTGGCCGCGGCCTGCCGGCGGCCGCGGTGATGGGCCAGCTACGCAGTTCGGCGCGCGCGCTGTTGATCAACGGCGCCCAGCCGGCGCTCGTGCTCGAACAGCTCGACCTGGCGGCGTCGCTCATCCCGAATGCCTACTGCACCACGGTCTTTCTCGCGATCCTGGACACCGAGACCGGCGTCCTGGAATACAGCAACGCCGGCCACATGCCCGCGATGGTCGCGGGTCCGCGGCCCGCGACCACGACGGTGGTGACCGACGCCGCCTCGGTGCCGCTCGCGGTGCGCCGGGCGGAACCGCGGCCGCAGGCATCCCGGGTGCTGCCGGCGGGCTCGACGCTGATGCTGTACACGGACGGCCTGGTCGAGCGCAAACACGAGTCGATCGACATCGGAATCGCCCGCGCCGCAGACGTTTTGCTTGAGACGACGAAGCTGCCGCTGGAGGCCGTCCCACAGACCGTCGTCCGTGCGCTGGCCCCCGCGTCGGGGTATGACGACGACGTCGCCATGGTGATATATCGGCATCGGCCGACGCGGCTGCGCATCGAAAGCGAAGCCGTCGCAGACCAATTGGTCGACATCCGGCACCGGTTGGCCACGTGGCTGCGCGCCGCCGAGGTTCCGAACGCGCTGGCCGCCGACATCGTGCTGGTCGTCAACGAAGCCTGCACCAACTGCGTCGAGCATGCCTACCGCGGACACCGGGTCGGAACGATGCTGCTCGATGCGGAATTGACCGATGGCCGAATCCGGACGCGGGTGACCGACGACGGTTCGTGGAAGACGCCGGCCGCCGACCCGGGCAACAGCGGGCGCGGCCTGGTGTTGATGCGGGCGATCAGCGACACGATGGAAGTGCGCAACAGCCCGGAGGGCACAACCATCGAGAACACCTTCCGAATTTCGGAACCCCCGGGCTGACGGGCCTTCGTTTGCCTGGCCCGATTCTCGGGTAGTCATCGGCGTGACTCGCGCATCAATCACGGTCGAGCCCGCCCTGCCTGCGGCGCACGGACCGCTGTCTACGGCCGTCCAGCGTGCGCTGGCCGGACCCCCCGCACACGACAACCTCACCCGCATCGGCGCGTCCGTGCGGGACTCCGACCCCTTCGGCTTGGATCTTCAGCTCGCCTTGTGCATGTGCTACGAGCTGCACTACCGCGGTTTCGCGGGCGTCGACCCCACCTGGGAGTGGAATCCCGCGCTGCTGCGGTTGCGCGCGGAACTGGAACGCGTGTTCCTGGCGGGGGTGCGGCGCGATGTCGGTCCCATCGACCCCGGCCAAACGGCGCAAGCCGAGATGGAGGCGATCTCCATCGAGCCCGCCGATGGTGACGGGCCGTCATACTTCCTGCGCGACTCGGGAACCTGGCAGCAGATGCGCGAGTACTTCGTGCACCGGTCGCTGTACCACCTCAAAGAGGGCGACCCGCACGCGTGGGCGATCCCGCGGCTGATGGGCACCGCGAAGGCAGCTTTCGTCGCCGTGGAGTTCGACGAGTACGGCGCAGGCCAGGGCCCGCGCCTGCACCAGCAACTCTTCGCGGACCTGTTGACGGCGGCCGGTCTGGACGCGACCTATCTGGGCTACCTCGACGCCGTCCCCGCCGAGGCGTTGGCCGTGGTGAATCTCATGTCGCTATTCGGGTTGCACCGTCGGCTGCGTGGCGCCGCGATCGGGCATTTCGCCTCGACGGAGATCACGTCACCTCCGGGATCGCGGCGAATGGTGCAGGCCTTGCAGAGGATGGATGCGCCGCCGGCCTGCGTGGAGTTCTACAGCGAGCACGTCGAGGCCGACGCGGTGCATGAACAGGTGGTGCGCATCGACGTCGTCGGCGACCTCGTGGCACGGGAACCGCACCTGGAAACCGATGTCGTCTTCGGAATCCGCGCGCACGCGGCGGTGGAAAACCGCTTGGCGGACAAGCTCATCGGGGCGTGGAAGCAGGGCCAAACGTCGTTGCGCAGGACCCTGGACTAGCTCGTCTGCTTCTTGACGCCTCGGCAGCGGCGATGGCTGGTGTCGCACAACGGATAATCATCGCTGCGCCGGCAGGTGCAGATCGCCACCATGAAACGGTCGGACTCGACGACATCGCCACCGGGGGTCTCCACCCGCACCGGTCCGGATACCAGCACGGGCCCTCCGGCGACCACCTGTACCCGCGTGGTGGTCATGGCTTGTCCGCCCGGATCACGACGAGCTCCTCTTCCCGGCGCCCGCGCGGGATCCGACCGGTCTCCTCCAGCCACTCGGCCCGAGCCGACATGACGGGACCGAACGGAATCCACTTGGACGCGATGACTTCGGCCCTCAGGCCGGCCCATTTCAAGCGGTCCAGGGATTGTTGGACGCCGGCGAGCGCCGAGTGCACCAGCAGCAGGGATCCGCCGTCGCACAACAATTTTGGCGCCGCCTCGCACAGCGGATCCAGGACCAGGCGCCCGTCGAGGCCCGCGTCCCAGGCCCACGAGGGTCCGGCGATCCCGCGGCCGGGCTCGGCAACTCCGGCGGGCGGGGCCGGGACATAAGGAGGATTGGCCACCACCACGTCGAACGGCGCCCAGTCGACGGCTTCGGTCCACGATCCCTGGCGGACGTCCACTTCCACACCGGCCAGGGCGGCGTTACCGCGCGAACAACGCACCGCGTGGTGGCAGGTGTCGCAGGCGGTCACGCTGGCACAGCCCATCTCGGCCGCGGCGATGGCGACGAATCCGCTACCCGTACAAAGGTCGAGGACCCGTCGTCCCGGAATGAGGGCGGTGTGGTGCATTGCGTCGACCAGCAATCGGGAATCCTCTTGGGGCCGGTACACATTGTGCGCAACCGAGATCGCGGGCTCGGGATAGGTTGTTGTCAACGTGGGCCTTTCGCTCAGCCAGACATAGATCGCCGTGGCGATCACGGCCTGACCTGTGTAATGCCCGCAAAATTGCGGGTTAAAACGGTCCGGCGGCGGCTATCCCGCACTGCCGTGGGCGAATTGCTTGACGATGGTCTCGCAAAACGCCGGCAGGTCCGACGGTGAGCGGCTGGTGATCAGGTTGCCGTCAACCACCACCTCTTCGTCCACCACATGGGCGCCGGCGTTACGCAGGTCCGTGCGGATGCTGGGATAGGAGGTCAGCGTGCGCCCCACGGCCACGCCCGCCTCCACCAACGTCCACGGTCCGTGACAGATGGCGGCGACCGGCTTGCCGGAGACGACGAAGTCGCGGACGAACTTGACCGCGGCCTCGTCCAGACGCAGCTTGTCCGGGTTCACCGTGCCGCCCGGGAGTACCAGGCCGCCGAAGTCGCCCACCGACGCGTCCGACACCGCGCGGTCGACGGGGAAGGTGCCCGCGGGCTCGAGATCGTGGTCACGAGCCTGGATTTCGCCCGGCTTCAGCGACAGCACCTCGACCTCGGCGCCGGCTTCCTCCAGGGCCGCACGTGGCTGCTCCAGTTCCACCTTCTCCACGCCGTCCGCCGCCAGGATGGCAATCTTTGTCCCTTGCAACTCATTTGACATCGCGATACCTCCTTCACGGATGGAGGACGACTTTGGTGCAGCCGTCCTGCTTGTGCTTGAAGATCTCGTAGCCGTGCGGCGCCTGATCGAGCCCGAGATGGTGGGTGATAATGACGGTCGGGTCGATGTCGCCGCTCCGGATCCGTTCCAGTAGGGGCCGCATGTAGCGCTGCACGTGGCATTGGCCCGTCTTGATGGTCAGCGACCGGTTCATGATCGCGCCGATGGGAAACTTGTCCATCAGGCCGCCGTAGACCCCGACGATCGAGATGGTGCCGCCATTGCGGCAACTCATCGCTGCTTCCCGAAGTGCATGCGGGCGTTCGGTTTCCAGCCGCATCGCCTGCTTCACCCGATCGTAGGCGTCCACCGGGGTGGACCCATTGCGCGCCTCCATCCCGACCGCATCGATACAGTGATCCGGCCCCCGCCCGGCGGTGATGTCCTGAAGCCCCGCGAGAACCGGCGTTTCGTCGAAGTTGACCGTTGTCGCGCCGATCTTTTCGGCCAGCTCGAGTCGATAGGGCACCCGGTCGATGGCGATGACCTTGGATGCGCCCAGCAGGAACGCGCTCATGATCGCGAACAGCCCGACCGGACCGGCGCCCCACACCGCCACGACCTGGCCGGGTTGGATGTCGCACATCTCGGCGCCCATGTAGCCCGTCGGCAAGATGTCCGACAAGAACAACACTTGATCGTCCGTGAGGTCGTCTTCGACCCGAAGCGGTCCCACGTCGGCGAACGGCACCCGGGCGTATTCCGCTTGGCCACCGGCGAATCCACCGAGCATGTGCGAATACCCGAAGAGCCCCGCCGGGGAATGACCCATGAACTTCTCGGCGATGCCCGCGTTCGGGTTCGAGTTCTCGCACAGCGAATACAGGTCGCGTTCGCAGGCCGAGCAGGCCCCGCACGCGATCGGGAACGGCACCACCACCCGGTCGCCGACGGCGAGGTTGGGCACCGCCTTGCCGACCTCGACGACCTCGCCCATGAACTCGTGGCCCAGCACGTCCCCGTGCTTGACGGTCGGGATGTAGCCGTCGTAGAGGTGCAGGTCCGAACCGCAGATCGCCGTCGAGGTGACGCGCACGATGGCGTC
Source organism: Mycobacterium sp. E2327 (assembly GCF_001672675.1). NCBI lineage: Bacteria > Bacillati > Actinomycetota > Actinomycetes > Mycobacteriales > Mycobacteriaceae > Mycobacterium > Mycobacterium sp. E2327. Next base: position 38,235 of record NZ_LZKE01000031.1, on the reverse strand, counting down.
GCGCTCGTTGAGAATCGTCGGGTCCGGAACCGATTTCACCTCAACGCTGTTGCGTCCTGCCCAGATCGTGGCCTTCATGCGGTGGCTCCTTTTCCGTTGTGACCGTTCGGCTGGGCGGGCTGCTGATGCAGTTGCCGGGCCGAGGCGGTGCCTTCCGGCGAGCCGTCCGAGCGCAGCACCTGTCCCGTCTCCAGGATTTGCTTGAACCGCCGAAGGTCGTCGTTGACTTGCTGATCGGGTGATTCGCCGAGCAGGGTCGCGGCGGCCTTGCCGACGGCGCCCCCCGGCATCTGGTAGCCGATCTGGACCCGGACCTCGGTTCCGTCGCCGTTGGTGGCTGGGGTGAACTGGACACTGCCGCCGTTTTGGATCGCCGAACCGGGCAGCGACTGCCACGCGATCCGCTCGCCGGGTCGGTCCTCGGTGATCTGCGCGTCCCATTGCACCGGTTGCCCGACCGGCGCGCTGGCGACCCAGTGTGACCGGCCGTCGTCGCCGGCCGTGACCGATTGCAGGTGGTGCATGAAGCTGGGCAGGTTCTCCAAGTCGCGCCAGAAGCGGTACACGTCCTCGGGTGGGCGCCGGACCGTGACCGCGGCGCGCACGGTTCGGTTGCGCGCGCCGTTGGCGTGGCGCGCGCCGCCATCGCGGGCGGCGCGCAGCGCGGCGTAAAGGTCGACCGCCCCGATGCCACCGAGGACGGCGGCCGAAATCGCGCCCCGGCGCCGACGCCCGCGGCCGCGGGCCGCTACCCCGGCCAGCAGCAACGCCACATCCAGGACATCGCCGGCCACCCGCGTCCAAACCAGCCGGTCCGAGCCGACCGACAACGCGGCGCCATGGCCGCATTCGCGGGCGCCGAGCGCGCGGATGACCCGGCGGGCCCGGCGCGTGTCGTCCACGCCCGCGATCGCAGCAACCTTGTGGGGCGCCACCAGCTCGGCCAGACCCAGCCCGAAGCTGGCGCCGGCGAGCGCCGTTACCAGCGGCGCCGTAGTGTTGCCGGATCGATCGTTCATTGTCGACTCCCTTGCCAGGCCTGGCACAAGCGGGCACAAAACGGCTGCTGCACAGCAGATTTGCCGGTTTTACGCCCGCCCCGGCCCTAAGCCCCTGTTGATGCGTCAAACTGCCGATGGTCGCCCGAAGCCCACGTTGGCTGTCGGATACCCGGGCAGAAACGGCCCAAACTTGTGATCAACCGGCCGCATCGCGCAGCGCGTCGAGCAAAGGCTGGGCGGCCTCTTTGAGGAAGAGGTCTTGCGTCTCGCCGCCGATCTGGACCAGCGCGATGTCGGTGAATCCGGCCTCCCAGTAGGGTCGGACCGCCTCGACGATCGCATCCAGGTCGGGACCGCACGGAATCGACTCGGCAACGTCTTCGGGCCGCACGAACTGGGTCGCGCCGGCGAAACCGGCCGGAGTCGGCAGGTCGGCGTTGACCTTCCAGCCGCCGCCGAACCAGCGGAACTGGTCGTGCGCGCGCTGGATGGCGGCATCCCGGTCGGGATCCCACGACACCGGGATCTGGCCGACCACCCGACCGCCGCCGGCGAGGTTGGCGGCCTGGCGCGCGGCGTGCCACTCGCGGACGAGGTCGGCGTCGGGCTCGACGGCTATCAGGTGTTCGGCCAGCTTGGCGAACCTCTCGACGCCCTTCGCCCCGGACATCGCGACCCCGATGCCGATCGGGACGTCCGGCACGTCCCACAACCGCGCCGAGTCCACCTGGAAGTACTCGCCGCGCCAGTTCACCAGCTCGCCGCCGAACAGCTCGCGGATGATCTTGATGGCTTCACGCAGCATGTCCTGCCGACGCTCGACGGTGGGCCAGCCCCTGCCGACGACGTGTTCGTTGAGGTTCTCGCCGCTGCCCAGGCCGAGGGTGAACCGGCCGTCGGACAGGATCTGCACGGTGGCGGCCTGCTGCGCGACGATCGCGGGGTGATACCGGATCGTCGGGCAGGTCACGTAGGTGTACAGGTCCACCCGTTCGGTGGCGTGCGCCACCGCACCCAGCACCGCCCAGGCGTTCGGCGCGTGCCCCTGCGACGTCAGCCAGGGCGAGAAATGGTCACTGCACACCTCGAAGTCGAACCCGCGATCTTCGGCTGAAACTGCATGCCGCACAAGGTCTTTGGGTCCACTCTGCTCGGTCATCAAAGTGTAGCCAAAATTCGTCATAGCCACCTGGATACCCACGCGTTCGCGGACGTAACGCTTTACGTTCGCGAGCCCAACCACACTGCGAAAACCGGTGCCGAAACTCGCAGCCTGGCTCGGTTCGCGGACGCTCGCGGGCGCAAACGGCTAATCCGCGGTGGTGATGGAGTCTCCCGTGACGCCCGCCGCCCGGCGGGCCGCCAGCCTGCGCTTCTGCGGCTCGATCGTGTAGCGGGGATCGCGGGTCGACTCCAGCCCCGCCTCGAAGAACCCGAACCGCAGCATTGCCGAGGCCGTCAGCAGCGCCATCCCGGACAGGGCGGCGACGCCGCGGTGTTTCCCGCCGAGCAATGCGCCCAAACCGCCTGCGGCCGCGAGCCGTTCGCTCCACGCCAGCAGCCGGCCCGGCCTGCCGTGGTGCAACGGTTCCCTGGTCACCGGGTCCATCCGGTGTTCGGTGAACCTGGCGGAGACCAGATCGCTCACCGCCCCGATGACCGCCAGGGTGCGGGCGGGCCCGGCCTCGGCGACCGGGGTGGTGATCATCGCCAATCCCGACGCGGCCAGGGTCGCCGAGCTCGCGAACACGAACGGCAGGTCTTTATAGGCGGCGTTCCACGTCGGGGTTGCGGTGTCGCTGAGCAGCACCGCGGTGTAGACGGCCAGCGGCGGCGCGAAGAGCGCGGCTTCCAAACCGGCCGGACCTTCCACGGCGCGCAGCGCGGGCCGCAGCGGGCCCAGCGGGATGCGCTCGCCGGTCATCCGGTCGATCTCGGCGACCGCGGCCAACCCGATCCCGGCGCTGAAGGAGCTCAGGATCCAGGATCCGACGCTCATCGGCGAGGTCAGCTTGATCGTGCGCAGCATGTTGACGAAACGCTCGGGCCGGCCAAGGTCCTTCACCAGCGCGACCGCGCCCAGCATCACCGCGATCAGGGCGGACAGCCGGGTGTTGCGGCGCAGCTTGTTCCGACCGGTGAGCTGCGCGCCGGCCGCCAACAGACCCGACCCACCGGCGACGCCGCCCAGGAACAGGTATGCCGCCACTTCGTGTCCCCACGGCGCGGGCTTGACCACCGGGCGTCCGTAATACGAGCTGAACTCCGCTTCGGGCACCATCGGCATCTCGCGCGAGCCGTCGGCACCGCCCTTGCGCCCCTTGCCCTTTCCGTTGCGTCGTCGGCCGCCCGTCGGCTCGGGAGGGCGCACGCTGTCGAATTCCGAGGTGGTCACCTGCTCCTCCAGAACGCCAGCACCGCCGCGCCGAACATGCCGGCCGCGGCGAGGCCGGCCCGCTTGAACATTTCCGGCAGGTCGGCCGTGCACACCCGAGGGTCGGGCGGCAGCCCGTAGACCTCCGGCTCGTCGAGCAACAGGAAGATCGAGCCGGTGCCGCCCACCCCGTCGTTCTCGTTGGCGCCGTAGAGGCGGGCCTCCGTCAGCCCCTGGGCGTGCAACGTGGCGACCCGCTCCCGCGCCGTGACCGCCAGGTCGTCGTGATTGCCGAACTTGATCGAGGTGGTCGGGCAGGTCTGGGCGCACGCCGGTGTCTGGTCCTCGACCAGGCGGTCGTAGCAGAGGGTGCACTTCTGGGCCACCCCGGAAACCGGTTTCTCGCTTGGGGAACCCGGTCGCTGCGCCGGCGTCGTGAAGGTGCCGTCGCTGCGCCGCTCGACCACCCCGAACGGGCACCCCGCGACGCACGTGCCACACCCGTTGCAGACGTCGGCCTGGACGACGACCGTGCCGAATTCGGTGCGGAACAACGCACCCGTCGGGCAGACGTCGAGGCATCCGGCGTGCGTGCAGTGCTTGCACACATCCGACGACATCAGCCAGCGGAACTCCGGCGTGTCCGGCGGGCTGGTGTCCGGAGGTGCCGGCACGGCGGGCATGCCCAAATCGATTAGCGCCCGACCGGATTCGCGCGCCTGCGCGATGCGGTCGCGGCCCTGCTCGATGAACGCGACGTGCCGCCATGTGCTGGCGCCCAGCGCTCCGGTGTTGTCGTAGGACGAACCCAGCAGCTCCAGCTCCCCGTCGCGCGGGTTGCGGTTCCATTCCTTGCAGGCGACCTCGCAAGCCTTGCAGCCGATGCAGATCGAGGTGTCGGTGAAGAATCCCTTGCGCGGCTTGGGAACTGCCCAACCGGCTTCGGCGGCCGGGTCAGTCGGTCCGCTCAGCTGGCCCATCGGCTCCCCCTTCCCCGACGGCGTCGCTCAGTCGGACATTTCCGGTCTCGGCGGTGGCGCCCGCGCGAGATTGGTATTCGGCGATCAGGCGGAGCAGCTCTTCGCCCTGCGGCCGGCGGCCGGGCCGGATGTCGCACGACCCGGCCTTCGACTCCTGAATCTGCACGTTGGGATCCAGTGTGACGCCCAGCAAGTCGTTGGCCGCGTCCCCGCTGACCACGGCGTCGCCGCCGACGCCCCAGTGGTACGGCAACCCGATCTGGTGCACCGTGTGGCCGTTGATCACCAGCGGCGCAACGCGTTCGGTGACCAGCACCCGGGCCTCGATCGCCGAGCGGGGCGAGATGATCGTCGCCCACCCGTAGGGCTCCAGGCCGCGCTCGGCGGCCAGCTCAGGGGACACCTCGCAGAACATCTCCGGCTGCAGCTCCGACAGGTAGGGCAGCCACCGGCTCATGCCGCCGGCGGTGTGGTGCTCGGTGAGCCGGTAGGTGGTGAACACGTACGGATAGACGTCGGACCCGGGCTCCCCGGCGCTGGGCGCGCTCAGGTTGTCCTTGCGCGGGAACGTGATTCGCGCCGGGTTCCGTTGCTGGGGATACAGCGCGTTGGCGACCGGGGACTCCTGCGGTTCGTAATGCGTGGGCAGCGGCCCGTCGACCATCCCCTTCGGGGCGAACAGCCAGGCTTTGCCGTCGGCCTGCATGATGAACGGGTCGTCACCGGCCAGCGCATCCGGGCCGCCGATGTCCGGATCCGGCCGGACGTGTGGGGCGCGGTCGACGGGGAAATCGGGCACGTCGTCGCCCACCCAACGGGCGCGCTGCCCATCCCACCAGATGTAGCGCTTGCGCTCACTCCACGGTTTGCCATCAGGGTCGGCCGATGCGCGGTTGTACAGGATGCGGCGGTCGGCCGGCCAGGCCCAGCCCCACTCGGACTGGCTGGGACTCGGACCTCCGAGCGGCGCACGCCGGGCGGCCTGGTTGACCCCTTCGGCATACACGCCCGAGTAGATCCAGCAGCCGCACGACGTCGACCCGTCGGCCCCCAGCTCGGTGTATCCCGGCACGGGCTGGCCGGCCTTGGGCCCGGTCAGGTAGCAGCCGCTGATCTCGGCCAGCACTGCGGTGGGGTCGGGCTCTCCATGTTCGTCGGTGGGGTAATCCCAGGTCAGGTCCAGCAGCGGCCGGTCGCGTTCGTCGGTCGACCCGGCCAGCCGCTGCCGGATTCGCTTGCCCAGCTCGACGAAGAATTGCAGCTCGCTCTGGCAGTCGCCGGGCGGGTCGACGGCTTTGTGGCGCCACTGGACGAGGCGTTGGGTCTGGGTGAACGATCCGGCCTTCTCGACGTGCGTCGCCGCCGGGAAGAAGAACACCTCGGTCTCGATGTCTTCGGTTTTCAGCTCGCCGGAGGCGATCTCCGGGCCGTCCTTCCAGAAGGTGGCCGACTCGATGAGGTTGAGATCGCGCACCACCAACCATTTCAGGCGCGACATCCCCATGCGCTGCAACCGGCCGTGCGCCGAGCCGACGGCGGGGTTCTGGCCGAGCAGGAAGTACCCGTCGACTTCGTCGTCGAGCATCGACATGACCGTCTGGTACGTGCCGTGCGGGCCGGACAGCCGCGGCAGATAGTCGTAGGCCCAGTCGTTGTCCGCCCGGGCGGCGTCTCCCCACCACGCCTTGAGCAGGCTGACGAAGTAGGTGTCCGCGTCGGCCCAGAAACCCTTCTGATTCTTCGGCCCGACCGCTTCGATGTACTCACGGAACGTGTCGTGCACGCCGGCCTTCGGCATCGACAAGTAGCCGGGGAGCAGGTTGAACAACGTCGGAATATCGGTCGACCCCTGGATGGTGGCGTGACCGCGCAGCGCCATGATCCCGCCGCCCGGGCGACCGACGTTGCCGAGCAACAACTGCAGAATCGTTGCGGTGCGGATGAATTGGGCTCCCAGCGTGTGCTGAGTCCAGCCGACGGCGTAGGCGAAACAGGTGGTGCGCTCACGTCCGGAGTTCTCGACGATCGAGCGGGCCAGGTAATCGAAGTCCTCGGCGCTGATGCCGCAGACGTCGCGCACCATCTCCGGCGTGTACCGCGCGTAATGTCGTTTGACGATCTGGAACACCGTGCGGGGATGCTGCAGGGTCTCGTCGCGCAGCACGCGAGCGTGCGGCAAGGGCGGACCGCCGCTGCCGTGCACGTCGCCGGCCGCTCGGGCGGACGCGCTGGCGCCGTGCTCTTGACGGTGTTCGTCCTCTTCCTGTCCGGCATAGGCCCAGGTCGATTGGTCGTATTGCCCCGTTTCGGGATCGTAACCGGAGAACAGACCGCCCAGATCCTCTGTGTCGCGGTAATTTTCGTTGATCAGGGTCGCCGCGTTGGTGTACGCGACGACGTACTCCTTGAACCACAGTTCGGCAGAGATGATGTGGTTGATCAGCGCCCCGAGCAGCACCACGTCAGAGCCGGCCCGGATCGGGATGTGCTTGTCCGACACCGCCGACGTGCGAGTAAACCGCGGATCGACGTGAATCACCTTGGCACCGCGCGATTTTGCCTCCTCGACCCACTGGAAGCCGACGGGGTGACACTCGGCCATGTTCGAGCCCTGGATGACGATGCAGTCCGCGTTGGCCATGTCTTGCAGTGTTTGGGTGGCGCCGCCGCGCCCGAAGGAGGTCCCCAGACCGGGAACCGTGGAGCTGTGTCAAATACGAGCTTGGTTCTCGATCTGAATCGCGCCGGCGGCGGTGAAGAGCTTCTTGATGACGTAGTTCTCTTCGTTGTCGAGGGTGGCCCCGCCGAGTGCGGCGATCTTCATGGTGCGCCGCAGCGGATGTCCCTTCTTGTCGATGTCCTGCCAGGAATGGCGGCGCGCCTCGACGAAGCGGTCGGCCACCATGTCGATCGCGGTGTCCAGCTCGAGCGGCTGCCACTCGGTCGCTCGCGGAGCGCGGTAGAGGACCTTCAGCTGCCGGCCTGGCGAGTTCACCAGCTGTTCACTGGCAGCACCCTTGGGACACAAGCGGCCTCGCGAGATCGGTGAGTCCGGGTCGCCCTCGATCTGGACCACCCGGTCGTCCTTGACGTACACCTTCTGCCCACAGCCGACGGCGCAGTACGGACAGATGCTTTGGACCACGCGGTCGGCCGTCGTCGTGCGCGGCGCGACGGCGCGGGTCTGTTTCGAGGTGACGGCCGACCCGCGGCCGAGCTTGTCTCCCGAGCGCAGCTGACGCACGACGGGCCACTCCAGGAAAAGCTTGCGCATCGTCTTTTTTGGGGCCATGCCCCTAAGCCTAGTGCGCCCTTCCGAAACCCCGCCCGCTCAGCGCACCACGATCGGGTGCTCGGCGCGGGGCACCAGCTCCCCGATGACGGGCGCACCCGGGATCTCGCCGGCGATCAGCAAACCGCCGGAGGTTTGCGCGTCGGCGAGCAGCAGGGCCTCGTCCTCGCCGACCGCGGACAGGTCGGCGTGCGGCGCCACCCAGTCGAGGTTGCGCCGGGTGCCGCCGCTGACGTAGCCGGCCGCCAGCGCCTCGCGCGCGCCATCCAGATACGGCACCGCCGCCGAGTCGATCACCGCCGTGACGCCGCTGGCCCGCGCCATCTTGTAAAGGTGGCCCAGCAGGCCGAAACCCGTTACGTCCGTTGCACATTCGGCGCCCGCCGCCAGTGCCGCGGCGGCCGCGTCGGCGTTGAGGGTGGTCATCACGTCGATCGCCTGCTCGAAGCGCTCCCCGGTGGCCTTGTGCCTGCTGTTCAGCACACCGATGCCGAGCGGCTTGGTCAGCGAAAGCGGCGTGCCGGGTTTGCCGGAGTCGTTGCGCAGCAACCGGTTCGGGTCCGCGACCCCGGTGACGGCCAGCCCGTATTTGGGCTCCGGGTCGTCGACGCTGTGCCCGCCGGCGAGGTGGCAGCCGGCCAGGCCGCAGACGTCCAGCCCGCCGCGCAGCGTCTCGGCGGCCAGCTCGAACGGCAGCACGTCGCGCGGCCAACCCAGCAGGTTCACCGCGACCACCGGGCGCCCGCCCATCGCGTACACGTCGGACAGCGCGTTGGTGGCGGCGATCCGGCCCCAGTCGTAGGCGTCGTCCACCACCGGGGTGAAGAAGTCCGTCGTCGCGATCAGCGCCGTGCCGCCCTCGACACGAACCACCGCGGCGTCGTCGCCGTGGTCGAGCCCGACGAGCAGCTCGCCGAGCGGGTCGCGCGGCGCGGCCGGCCCGAGTCCGCGGACGATGTCCTCCAGTTCACCGGGCGGGATCTTGCACGCGCACCCGCCGCCGTGGGCGTACTGGGTCAGTCGATATGTCACGAAGTCCATAATTGCTGGCATGGTCCGAGGAGGCGTGTCCGGTCTGGTGACCGGCGCGGTCTTCAAAACCGTCGAACGGCAGACGCTGCCGCTGGCGGGTTCGATTCCCGTCCGCCTCCGCCATACTCCCCCGAGCCTGACATGAGCGACCCGCGCCGACGGGTGCCCGCGACCGACGTCCTGCTCGCCGATCCGCGCCTGGTCGAGGCGCAACGCGTGCTGGGCCGCGCACTGGTGAAGTCGGTGATCGTGGAGGCGCAGCGACGGGCCCGTGCCGGGGAGATCGAGCCCGAGCGCGTCGCCGAGCACGCCGTCGCCGCCCTTCCGGCCACCGCGTCGAGCCTGCGGCCCGTCCTCAACGCCACCGGCGTGGTCGTGCACACCAACCTAGGCCGGGCGCCGCTGTCGCGGGCCGCCGTCGACGCGGTGGTCGCCGCGGCCGGGACGACGGACGTCGAGTTCGACCTGGCGACGGGCCGGCGCGCGCGCCGCGGCCGGGGCGCGCTGGCCGCCCTGGCGCGCGCGGTGCCCACCGCGGGCGGCGTGCACGTCGTCAACAACAACGCCGCCGCCCTGCTGCTGACCGCCCTGACGCTGGCCCCGGGCAAGGAGATCGTGCTCAGCCGCGGTGAGCTGGTGGAGATCGGCGACGGCTTCCGCATTCCCGAGCTGCTGGCGTCCACCGGTTCGCGGCTGCGCGAGGTCGGCACCACCAACCGCACCAGCCTGCGCGACTACGTCGACGCGATCGGGCCCGACACCGGTTTCGTGCTCAAGGTGCACCCGTCCAACTTCCACGTCACCGGGTTCACCTCGGCCGTCGGCGTCACACAGCTGAAGGACCTGAACGTCCCGCTGGTGGTCGACATCGGGTCCGGGTTGCTGGCGCCGCACCCGCTGCTGCCCGACGAACCCGACGCCACGTCGATGCTGCGCGACGGCGCCAGCCTGGTCACCGCGAGCGGCGACAAGCTGCTGGGCGGCCCGCAGGCCGGCCTGCTCTTCGGCGATGGTGAGCTCATCGAGCGGCTGCGCCGGCATCCGGCGGCGCGCGCCCTGCGCGTGGACAAGCTCACCCTCGCCGCGCTGGAGGCCACGCTGACGGGCCCGCCCCCACCGGTGGCCCAGGCGCTGGATGCCGACGTGGCGCGGCTGCGGGCCCGCGCCGAATCGCTTGCCGACCGGCTGCCCCAAGACTTGGGAGCCGTCGCGGTGGACTGCGTCGCCGCGGTCGGCGGCGGGGGTGCGCCGGGCGTCGAGTTGCCCAGCGCGGCGGTGAGCCTGCCGGAGTCGTACGCCGCCGCCCTGCGCGCGGGGAGCCCGCCCGTCGTCGGCCGCCTGGAATCCGGCCGCTGCCTGCTCGACCTGCGCACGGTGGCGCCGGAGGACGACGAGCTGCTGGCGGCGGCGGTGCGGGCATGTTCGTCGTAGCCACGGCCGGGCACGTCGACCACGGAAAGTCGACGCTGGTGCACCGGCTCACCGGCATGTGGCCCGACCGGCTCGCCGAGGAGCGGCGCCGGGGCCTGACCATCGACCTCGGCTTCGCGTGGACCGAGGTCGGCGGCCGTCAGGTCGCGTTCGTCGACGTGCCCGGCCATGAACGGTTCGTCGCGAACATGCTCGCGGGAGTCGGCCCGGTGCCGGCCGTCTTGTTCGTCGTCGCCGCCACCGAGGGCTGGATGCCGCAGTCCGAGGAACACCTGGCGGCGCTCGACGCCCTCGGGGTCCGGCACGGGCTGCTGGTGATCAGCAAGGCCGACCTCGCCGATCCCGGTCCGGCCATCGAGCACGCGCGCGAACGGTTCGCCGCCACCTCGCTCGGCGACGTGCCCGTCGCGATCGGTACCGACCTGGAGCGGGTACGCGCGGGGCTGGCGGCGCTGATCGACCGGCTGCCGCCGCCGGACCGCGACGCCGACGTGCGGCTGTGGGTCGACCGGTCATTCACCGTCCGGGGGGCGGGCACGGTGGTGACCGGAACGCTGGCGGCGGGCACCATCCGGGTGGGCGACGAGCTGGAACACGCCGGCCGCCGCCTGACGGTCCGCGGGCTGCAGTCGTTGGGCCGCAGCGAAATCGAGGTCGGCGCGGTGGCGCGGGTGGCGCTGAACCTGCGGGGCGTGGACCGCCACGACATCGGCCGCGGGGACACCGTCCGGACGCCGGGCGTGTGGCTGGACACCGCGGAGATCGACGTCGGCCTGCGGTCGGCCGGCACGCTGCACCGCCAGCTGGTGCTGCACGTCGGATCCGCGGCCGTGCCGGTGCAGGTGCGCGCGTTGGGGGCCGCCGCGGCGCGGCTGCGGCTGGCGAGCCCGCTGCCGTTGCGGGTCGGAGACGTCGGGCTGCTGCGCGATCCCGGGGAGCATCGGATCGCGGCGGGCATCGAAGTGCTCGACGTCCGGCCGCCCGGGCTGCGCCGCCGGGGCGCGGCGCGCGAACGCGCTGCAGAGCTGGCGGCCGGCCGGGTCCGCCCGCCGGACTGCGCGCGGGCGAGCGACCTGCGCGCGATGGGCCTGCCGGCGCGCGGGCAGCGGGTGGGCGACTGGGTGGTGGACCCGCAGTGGTGGGCCGAGCGGCGCGACCGCGCGACCGAGGCGGTGCGGCAGTGGGCGGGCGAGAACGACGTCGCGGCGGGCATGCCCCCGGAGACGCTGCGGCAACGCACCGGGCTGCCCGCCGCCGAACTGCTGCCGCCGCTGCTCGCCGGCACCGGCCTGGAGGTGGCCGACGGGCTGGTCCGTCCGCCCGGTGCGGGCCTGCCGGCCCGCGTCGACAAGGCGGTGCGTTCGATCGAGGAATGGCTGGCCGCCGAGCCGTTTCGCGCGCCGGAGGCCGCCGAACTGGCCGACCTCAAGCTCGGCCCCCGGGAGCTGGCCGCCGCCGTGCGCGCCGGGCGGCTGGCCCGGATCGCCGACGGCGTGGTGCTGGGTCCCGACGCGTTCGATCGGGCGGCCGATGTCCTGGCGAAGCTGCCGCAGCCGTTCACCGTCAGCGAGGCCCGGCGCGCCCTGGGCACCACCCGTCGCGTCGCCGTGCCACTGCTCGAGCGGCTCGACGACCGGCGTGTCACCAGGCGGGCCGGCGACGGCACCCGGACGATGGCCTGATCAACTCTGGCTGGTGATGGAAACCTTTGTGGAAGAAGGCAGTTCGGCTTGCCCGAGCGGTATCAACTCGAGTTCGCCGAGGGTGGCCGCCACCGTGACGAATGGCTGCGCGGCCTCGACCGCGTTGGCTTCGCCGGCCCTCTCGGCTCGCAAAGCCGTGGCAACTTCCCCGGCCATCGGCCGACCGGTCGTGTCGCTGGACGCTGAGAACCGCTCGGTGACGAACTCCAAGTGGGCCTCCAGCACGGCCCGGGCGGAGGGATAGGACCCACTCGGGGGCAGCGTCCTGATGTCGGCGATCATGTCCGCCGCGAGGCGCAACCACGTGGCCCGGTTGGCCGCCCGCACCACTGGAGTGCGCAGGTCGGCCCCGCTACCCGTCTCCGAAAGATAATGCCGCACAGCGTCATCCACTCTTCGGCTGCACACGAGGGCATCGTGGCTGAGGGCGGCGAGTTCGGAGTCGCTGTCTTCCGAGCGACCCTCGGTGACCCGCAGCACGGCCGCCCGCAGGTAGCGCAAGTTGACGTCCACCGCCGCCCGAATAAGGGCCGACACCGCAACCGTGGCGCCCCGGGGCCACAGCAGCAGCGACACGACCAGGCCGACGGCCGCGCCCATCGCGATGTCTTCGATGCGCAGCAGGCCGACGCGCCAGCCGGCGGGTGCGGTGAGATTGAGGATGACCAGCAGGCTCAACGCCCCCACGGCCTGGGCGATGGTGAACGAAACGAACCGCGGCAGGTAGGTCGACCCGAAAATGGTGATCGGGACCAGCAGCCACAGCGCCACGGGTTCCGGACCGACGGCCCCGACGAGCAGCCCGCCGACGATGATCCCCAGCGTCGTACCCACAACCGCCTGAACGACTTTGGTTCTGGTGGTCAACGCGCTGCTGCTGAGCACCAGCATCGTTCCCACCACAACCCAGAAGCCGTGCTCCACCAGATGCAGATGAGTGACGGCGACCGCCAGGGCCAACCCGACCCCCATCCGCAGGCCGTTGTGCGCCGCGACGGAACGGGTGGCCAGGAACGCTGCCGCCGCCGCCGTGCCGGCGGCGGTCTCCGACGCCAGCCGGTCGGCGAATCCGGTGGGCGGCAGCTGCAGGCCGAGGGCCCGTGCCCACACCGGCCGCGCGTCGGCCGCGGCGGCCGCCGCGATGACCCTGCCGATCAAGGCGATGGTCGTCGTGATACTTCGGCATCCCAGCAGCTGTCGCCCCGTCACACCGGCAGCCTCGTCGTCCGGTGCGTCGAGAATCAGCACCACGTCGTCGCGGTAATTGCGCCGCGCCAGCGACCGCAATTGGGCCAGCACCTCGTCCAGGGTGGCGCGATTTGTGGCGCGATCGGCGAGTTGCGCTGCGTCGAGCAATCGGGAGCAGCATCGCAGGATTTCGACGGCAGGCGGGTTCAGCGTCCCCAACGTCCTCCCGGTGTCGTCGTCGACGAGGTCGGCGACCAGCTCGAGAAGGTCGACGACGCGTACCAGTGCCCGGCTGCCGGCGCTGAGGCCGACCGGCCGGCAGCTGGCGGCCAGGAAGTTCGCCCGCAACGCGTCCATGGCCGCGCTCACGTCTTCGGCCGAACCGGCGCCCTCGATTCGGTCGGCCAGCGCCGTGCACACCTGTCGGACGTGCCGGCGCAGGGCACCGTAGTGCCGCGGCGGAAGGAAGAACAACGCCGCCGGCACGCACAGCAGGACGGCGATAAGCCAACCCAGCAACCGCTCGCCGATGGGCCCGGTCGGCGTGCAGACCGGCCAGACGTAACACAACAGGGTCGCGCGCTGACCCGCGGAGACCGTCGTGCTGAGCAAGCTGGCCAGGGTGGCCGCGATCGCGAGCAGAAACATCAGAGCCACGGCCAGCCAGGGGATTGGGGCGACCAAGGTGCCGACGGAGATCAGGACGATTCCGTTGACGGTCAAGCCGAGGTAACCCACCGCGCGCTGCTGCCGGTTGCCGGGAAACTCGGTGACCACCAGCAGCCAGAAAGCGCCGAGCAGCGCATACAGCGGTGTCACGGTGCCGCCCACTACAGCGAAGGCGACGCCGGCCGTGATCGGCACCATGATCGCCGCCCGGACGGCCCGTTTCAGCGCGTCGCGCTCCGGATCCTCGGTGCGCAACTGCTCCAACGTTTGCCGGATCGAGGGGACCCGGATCAGCATTACCGGATGATAGAGCCGTTGTGGGCGTGGAGTCGTTGCGGGCGACCGCGGATTCCGGCTCACCGCAGAGCAATTGGCCCTACAGGCGTTCCTTCACCGCGGCCGACAGCCGCGCGCCGTCGGCCTTCCCCGCCGCGATCGCGGTGGCCGCCTTCATGACCATGCCCATCTGCTTCATGCCCGGCCGCTCGCCGATCTCCTCGGCGACCTGTGCGATCGCGGTGTCGGCGACGTCGGCCAGCTCCGCTTCCGTGAGCGGCGTGGGCAGGTACTCGTCGATGACCCGGGCCTCGGCGTGCTCGTTGGCGGCGAGCTCACCGCGACCGTTCTGGGTGTAGATTTCGGCCGCCTCGGCGCGCTTGCGCGATTCCCTGGCCAACACCTTGATGACGTCGTCGTCGGTGAGCTCGCGCGCCTGCTTGCCGGAGACCTCCTCAGTCTGGATCGCGGCCAGCAGCATGCGCAGGGTCGCAGTTCGCAGCTTGTCCTGGGCCTTCATCGCCTGCGTCAGGTCGTCCCGCAGCCGGGATTTCAATTCCGCCATGGCTGAGACGCTACGCGCTGCGGCGCCGGTCGAGATTGAGAAATGCCCGGACCGCCGACAGGATGGAGCCCATGACGAACGACGGGCCCGGCCGCGCAGGCCTTGAAGGACACAGCACCCGGTGAACGCGCTGCCGCCGCCCGGTTATCCGGGGTTCCCCCCGCCCGGCCAATACGCACCGCTCGGCTACCCGCCGGCCGGGTATGGCCCCCCACCGGGGTACGGCGCGCCGCCGCCCGGCTACGGCCCCCCGCCGGGCTACGGCCCCCCGCCGGGCTACGGGTCGCCACCGGGCTACGGGTCGCCACCGGGATACGGCCCGCCGCAATTGGTTCCCGGGGCACTCAAGCCCGGGATCATTCCGCTGCGGCCGCTGACGCTCAGCGACATCTTCAATGGCGCGGTCGGCTTCGTCCGGGCCAACCCCCGGGCGACGCTTGGGCTGACCGCGATGGTGGTCGTGGTCATGCAGCTCGTCTCCATGCTCGCGACGTTCGGGCCACTTGCCGCCTACGGCAGGATCACCGTCGCACGCTCCAGCGAGCTGAGCGGCGGCGTCGTCGGAGCGTGGCTGGGCTCGATGGCCGCGGGGATGATCGTCACCTGGCTCGGCGGCATGCTGCTGTCCGGCATGCTCACCGTCATCGTCGGGCGGGCGGTGTTTGGAGCGCCGATCACCATCGGCGAAACCTGGGTCAAGATTCGGGGGCGGCTGCTCCCACTGCTCGGGTTGGCGCTGCTGGAAGGCGTCGCCGTGGCGGCCCTTTTCGGGCTGGTGGCGGTGATCATCGCGCTGTTGGCGGTCGCCGGCGTCCCGGCGCTGGCAGTCCTGTTGGGCTTCCCGCTGGTGCTCGCGGCGATCGTGGCGCTGGTCTACCTCTACACCATGGTGTTGTTCGCGCCGGTGCTGATCGTGCTGGAGCGGCTGCCCGTCATGGAGGCGATCACCCGATCGTTCAGGCTGGTCCGTGGCGGCTTCTGGCGGGTGTTGGGCATCCGGACGCTGACGTTTGTGGTCGCGTCCTTCATCGGCAACGCCGTCGCGCTGCCGTTCAGCATCGTCGGTCAAGTGCTGCTGGTCAGCGGCGGGACCCCGTCCACCGGGGGGTTGCTGCTGAGCAGCGCGATCGCGTCGGTCGGGGCGGCCATCGGCCAAATCATCATCGCGCCGTTCAACGCCGGGGTCATCACGCTGCTCTACACCGACCGCCGCATGCGGGCCGAGGCGTTCGACCTGGTGCTGCAGACCGGCGCCGCGGGCGACCCCTACGCGGCCGCGTCCACCGACAACCTCTGGCTGACCCGGCCGGTGTAGGACCAACTGACCGTGCCCTCCATCGACATCGACCGCGATGCCGCCCATCAGGCCGCCCAGATAGAGCTGGGCAAGCCGATCTATTCGAAAGGCTCGGCCGCCCAACAATTCGCCGAGTGGGTCAACGAACTGATCTACCGGCTGCTGGACAAGACCGCCTCGATACCCGGCGGATGGTTCACCACCAGCGTGCTGCTCATCCTGCTGGCCATCGCGGTCGTGGTCGCCATCCGTATCGCACGACGCACCATGCGCACCAACCGCGGCGGCGACTACCAGCTGTTCGAGGCCTCCCAGCTCACCGCTGCGCAGCACCGCGCCACCGCCGAAAGCTATGCCGCGCGGGGCGACTGGTCGGCGGCGATCCGGCATCGGCTGCGGGCCGTCGCGCGCCAACTCGAGGAGACCGGCGTGCTGGAACCGGCGCCCGGCCGCACCGCCAACGAGCTGGCCCGGGACGCAGGCGCGGCCCTGCCGCACCTGGGCAGCGAATTATCCGACGCCGCAACGGCATTCAACGACGTGACCTACGGCGAGCGGCCCGGAACCGAGGCCGGCTATCGAATGATCGCCGCCCTCGACGACCATCTGCGCTCGCGCTCGCCCGCCGCGGCGCCGGCGGCCGGCCCGCCCGAGGCCACCGACTCCTGGGCGCAGGTCCGATGACGGCGACGCGTCCGGTGGCGCCAATGCCGTTGCGGCGCTGGCGAACATGGGCCTGGGTGGTCCTCACCATCGTCGCGCTCGCCGTCATCGCCGGCGTCAGCGCCTACCTGACCGCACCGCGCCCCGGCGCCCGGATGGATCCGAAATCGACCGAGCCGGACGGGGCGCGCGCGCTGGTGACGCTACTGCGCGACGGCGGCGTCGAGGTGGTGGTGGCCGACACCGTCGCCGACGTCGAACGCGCGGCCCGGCCGGGCACGCAGATCCTGGTGGCGCAGAGCCAATACCTCACCGACACCGCGCTGCTGGACCGGCTCGGCAACGCCCCCGGCGATCTGCTGCTGGTGGAACCGACGGTGCGCACCCGGGAGGAGCTGATGCCCGGGGTGCGCATGTCGGCCGGCAGCATGGCATTCGACAAGAGCCCGAATTGCTCACTGCGAGAGGCGAACCGCGCCGGAACGGTGCGATTCGGGCCCAGCGACACCTACCGGGCGACCGACAACCGGGCCATGACGAGCTGCTACGACGGGATACTCATCCGGTACCGCGACGACGGGCGGATCGTCACGGCGGTCGGCAGCACCGACTTCATGACCAACGGGAGCCTGCTGCAGGCCGGTAACGCCGCCCTGGCGATGAACCTCGCGGGCGCACGGCCCCGGCTAATCTGGTACGCGCCCCACCGCGTCGAGGGTGAAACGTCTTCCCCGTCAAGTGTTTCCGATTTGATCCCGGAAAACGTGACCTGGATCGTATGGCAGCTGTGCGTCGTCGTACTGCTGGTTGCCCTGTGGAAGGGCAGCCGGCCGGGCCCGCTGGTGGCCGAGGAATTACCCGTCGTCGTGCGCGCGTCGGAGACCGTCGAGGGCCGCGGCCGGCTCTACCGGTCCCGGCGCGCCCGCGACCGCGCCGCCGCGGCGTTGCGCACCGCCACGATTCAGCGACTGCTGCCCCGGCTCGGCCTGGGCCCGGGCGCGCCGGCTCCCGCGGTGGTGGCGACCGTGGCCCGGCGCAGTGGCGCCGACGCGGGATTCGTTTCCTACCACCTGTTCGGGCCACCGCCGGCCACCGACCACGACCTGCTACAACTGGCCCGTGCGCTCGACGACATCGAAAGGCAGGTCACACGAACGTGACGCAATCACAAACCCCGACCGCTGAGGCGGCGCGCGAGGCGCTGTTGGCGTTGCGGTCCGAGCTGGCCAAGGCCGTCGTCGGGCAGGAGGGGGTCGTCAGCGGCCTGGTGATCGCGCTGTTGTGCCGCGGGCACGTGCTGCTGGAAGGTGTTCCGGGCGTGGCGAAAACGCTGTTGGTGCGCGCGATGTCGGCCGCCCTGCAGCTGGAGTTCAAGCGGGTGCAGTTCACTCCCGACCTGATGCCCGGCGACGTCACCGGCTCGCTGGTGTACGACGCGCGCACCGCCGCGTTCGTGTTCCGGCCGGGCCCCGTGTTCACCAACCTGCTGCTGGCCGACGAGATCAACCGCACCCCACCCAAAACGCAGGCCGCGCTGCTCGAGGCGATGGAAGAGCGTCAGGTCAGCGTCGAGGGCGAGGCCAAGCCGCTGCCCGACCCGTTCATCGTCGCCGCAACCCAGAACCCGATCGAGTACGAGGGCACCTACCAACTGCCCGAGGCCCAGCTCGACCGGTTCCTGCTAAAACTCAACGTGACGCTGCCGTCGCGCGACGCCGAGATCGCCATCCTCGGCCGGCACGCGCACGGCTTCGATCCCCGCGACCTGTCGGAGATCAACCCGGTGGCCGGGCCGGACGAGCTCGCGGCCGGGCGCAAGGCGGTGCAACAGGTCCTGGTCGCCGACGAGGTGCTGGGCTACATCGTGGACATCGTCGGGGCCACCCGCTCGTCGCCCGCCCTGCAGCTGGGCGTGTCGCCGCGCGGTGCGACGGCGCTGCTGGGCACCGCGCGGTCGTGGGCCTGGCTGTCCGGCCGCAACTACGTCACCCCCGACGACGTGAAGGCCATGGCCCGCCCGACCCTGCGGCACCGGGTGATGCTGCGCCCCGAGGCCGAGCTCGAAGGGGCGACGCCCGACGGCGTGCTCGACGGAATCCTGGCGTCGGTGCCGGTGCCACGCTAGTGATCCTGACTGGGCGCACCGGGCTGCTGGCGCTGATCTGCGTCCTGCCTATCGCGGTATCGCCTTGGCCCACAAGGGCTTTCGTGGTGCTGCTGGTGTTGCTGCTGGCATTGGTGGTCGTCGATGCCGCGCTGGCGGCCAGCACCCGTGCGCTGCGCTATACCCGTTCGGCGGATTGTTCGGCCCGGCTCGCGCAACCGGTGCATGTCACGCTGCAGGTGCACAACGACGGCCGTCGGCGATTCCGCGGCCAGATCCGCGACGCCTGGCCGCCCAGCGCATGCGCCGAGCCGCGCATGCACGCCGTCGACATCGCGGCCGGGCAGGCGCAGCCGCTGGAGACCCGGCTGCGGCCGGTTCGGCGCGGCGATCAGCGCGCGGCCGCGGTCACGGCGCGGTCGATCGGGCCGCTGGGGCTGGCCGGGCGGCAGGGTTCGCGGTCGGTGCCGGGTCAGGTCCGGGTGCTGCCGCCGTTCCTGTCGCGCAAGCACCTGCCGTCGCGGCTCGCCAAGCTGCGCGAGATCGACGGCCTATTGCCGACGCTGATACGCGGGCAGGGAACCGAGTTCGATTCGCTGCGTGAGTATGTCGTCGGCGACGACGTGCGCTCCATCGACTGGCGCGCGTCGGCCCGGCGCGCCGACGTGGTGGTCCGCACCTGGCGCCCCGAACGCGACCGGCGCGTGGTGATCGCGCTCGACACCGGGCGCACGGCGGCGGGTCGCGTCGGCGTCGACCCCACCGCCTCCGACCCGGCGGGCTGGCCCCGGCTGGACTGGGCGATGGACGCTGCGCTGCTGCTGGCCGCGCTCGCGTCGCGGGCCGGCGACCACGTCGACTTCCTCGCCCACGACCGGGTGAGCCGGGCCGGCGTGTTCGGCGCGTCACGCACCGAGCTGCTCGCCCAGCTGGTCGATGCGATGGCCCCGGTCCAGCCGGCGCTGGTCGAATCAGATTGGCGCGCAATGGTTGCCACCATCCTGCGGCGCACCCGGCGGCGGTCGCTAGTGGTGCTGTTGACCGACCTCAACGCGACCGCCTTGGACGAGGGCCTGCTGCCGGTGCTGCCGCAGCTGTCGGCCAAGCACCACGTGATGATCGCCGCCGTCGGCGACCCTCGTGTCGATCAGATGGCCGCCGGGCGCTCGGACGCGGCCGCGGTATACGACGCCGCGGCCGCCGAACGCTCCCGCAACGACCGGGGCGCGATCGCGACGAGGCTACGGCGAGGCGGCGTGGAGGTCGTCGACGCCCCGCCCACCGAGATCGCGCCCGCCCTCGCCGACCGCTATCTGGCGATGAAAGCCACCGGGAGACTGTAAGTTTCGGTGGGCTCAGCCGGTCGGCACCACGTCGGGCGCGTCTTCGACGTCGCCGGTCTCGCCGGCCTTCGCCGCGCGCCGGCCGAAATACACGATGTAGGACAGGAACGCGGCCTCGGCGATGACCCCGATGCCCACCCGGATAAACGTCGGCAGCGGTGACGGCGTCACCAGCGCCTCGATCAGGCCCGAGACCAGCAGCACACCGACCAGCCCGACGGCGACCGAGACGACGCCACGGCCCTGCTCGGCCAGCACCTGCCCGCGGGGGCGATCGCCCGGCGAAATCACCGACCAGCCCAGCCGCATCCCCGTTGCGCCGGCAAGGAATACCGCCGTCAGCTCCAGCAGCCCGTGGGGGATCAGCAGGCCCAGCAGGACGCCGCCCTTGCCGGCCTGAAACATCAGCCCGGCGATCAACCCGAGATTGGCGGCGTTGTTGAACAAGATGATCGGGATCGGCAACCCCAACACCACCGACATGGCGATGCACTGCGCGGCCACCCACGAGTTGTTGATCCAGACCTGCAGCGCAAACGCGGCGGCGGGGTGTTCGCTGTAGTACGACGCGACATCGTGGTTGACCAATTCGTCGATGTCACTTGGCGTTCCGAGGGCCGACTGCACCTCAGGATTGCCGGCCACCCACATCGCGATGATCACCACGACGGCGAAAAACGCCACCGCCGTGCCCAACCACCACCGCCAGGTGCGGTACGCCACCACCGGGAACGACACCGTCCAGAAGCGGACGAACGTGCTGCTCAGTGGCGCATGGGCGCCCGTCACCACGGAGCGGGCCCGCGCGACCAGGCTCGACAGCCGACCGATGAGCAGCGAATCCGACGACGCCGACCGCAGCATCGACAGATGGGTGGAGACCCGCTGGTAAAGCTCGACGAGTTCGTCGACCTCCGCGCCCGTCAACGACCGGCGCCTCTTGACCAACTGGTCGAGCCGGTCCCACGTACCGCGATGGGTCAGCACGAATGCGTCGACGTCCACCCTGCGCAGCCTAATCGGCCTGTACCGTTCGGTGTTATGTCGGAGGTGGTGACCGGGGACGCCGTGGTGCTCGACGTGCAGATCGCTCAGTTGCCGGTGCGGGCGGCCAGCGCGCTGATCGACATCACGGTGATCTTCATCTGCTACGTGCTCGGCCTGATGTTGTGGGCGGCCACCCTGACCCAGTTCGACTCCGCGCTGAGCACCGCCGTCCTGCTCATCTTCACGGTGTTGGTGGTCGTCGGCTACCCGTTGGCGTTCGAAACCGCCACGCGGGGAAGGTCGGTGGGCAAGATGGCGCTGGGCCTGCGGGTGGTGTCCGAGGACGGCGGCCCAGAACGCTTCCGGCAGGCGCTGTTTCGGGCGCTGGCGTCGGTGGTGGAGATCTGGATGCTCGCCGGGAGTCCGGCGGTGATCTGCAGCATCTTCTCCCCGAAGGGCAAGCGCATCGGCGACGTCTTCGCCGGCACGGTCGTCGTGAGCGAGCGCGGCCCCCGGTTGAGCCCGCCGCCGGTGATGCCGCCGTCGTTGGCGTGGTGGGCGTCCTCGCTGCAGCTGTCGGGATTGGACCCCGGCCAGGCCGAGGTGGCGCGCCAATTCCTCTCCCGCGCACCGCAACTCGATGCCCACTTGCGTGTGCAGATGGCCTACCGGATCGCCGGCGACGTCGTGTCGCGCATCGCACCGCCACCACCACCGGGGGCCCCGCCGGAGTTGGTACTCGCCGCGGTGCTCGCCGAGCGGCACCGCCGCGAACTGGCCCGGCTGCGTCCCCAACTGCCCTCGATGCCGCCTGCGGGCCCTTGGCCGCCACCGGCCGCGCCCTGGTCGCAACCGCCCCCGCAACAGCCGTGGCCGCAGACCGATCCCGGCGGCTTCGCGCCGCCCGGTTAGCCGGAGACCGCCGCCGCCATCAGCAGGACGTCGGCGATCAGCAGCGCCCAACCCACCAGCGGAACCGCGATGCCGCCGCGGCGCTTTGCGGTGAAGAACGAGATCAGCAGGACGACGAACGCCACCACCGGCGCGCCATAAAACGCGACGCCGAAATCGATGCCGCCGCGCCCCAGGTCGGGACAGCTCCGGTCCGCACACCCGGCGGTGCTCATCACCGCACCGAGCGCGAAGAGCATCACGATGGCCGCCGCCGGCACCGTCGCCAGCGCCAACCCCCAGTTCACCCACGGCCACGCGTTGCGACCTTGGGCGTCGCCGCCCCGGGTGGGGTCGGTCGCGCTTTGCGTCCCGCCGCCCACCGTCAGGTTGTTATCAGCGTTCATCCCTCAGGTGCTACCCGCGGCCCGGGGGATGCAAACCGCGCGAGGACGCCGGGTCAAAATTCGCTTTTCGCAGGTCAACGCGATTTCGTTGCCGCCCATGCCGGAGTTATCGGAATATCTCGTTGCATCGCGTTAGTTTCCGATATATCGTGATATGACGTAGCGTGCGACCGGCGCGTTACCCACAAACCATCGAGAGGAACTACCAACCATGAGTAACCCATTCACTCCCCCCGAGGGCCCCTTCGCGGGCCGGCCCGGCTTCGGATTCGGCTTCGGACCCGGCCCGGTTGACCGCCGCGCCCTGCACGACGCCAGGCGTCAGGCCCGGCGGGAATTCCGCGAACACCTGCGCGACCACGCCGGTGACCACTTCGGCCCCGGGTTCGGGCCGGGATTCGGTCCCGGGTTCGGCCCGGGCTTCGGCTTCGGCCCCGGCGGCCGTCGCGGCGGACGACGTCGTGGCGGCTCCGGCCGCGGACGCCGCGGCGATGTGCGCGCGGCCATCCTGGCCCTGCTGGCCGAGCGGCCGATGCATGGCTACGAGATGATCCAGCAGATTGCCGAGCGCAGCAACGGAATCTGGCGGCCCAGCCCCGGGTCGGTATACCCGACGCTGCAACTGCTCGACGACGAGGGCCTGATCAGCGCGAGCGAAACCGACGGCAGCAAAAAGCTTTTCGAGCTGACCGACGAGGGACGCGCGGCGGCCGAGAAGATCGAGACCAAGCCGTGGGACGAGATCGCCGAGGGCGCCGACCCGGGTGCGGTCAACCTGCGCGCGGCCATGGGCCAGTTGTTCGGCGCGGTCGCGCAATCCGCGCACACCGCCACCGCCGAGCAGCAGCAGCGCATCGTCGAGATCATCAACAACGCCCGCCGCGAGGTCTACGGCATCCTCGGCGAGGACTAACCCCTTTTTCCACCGCGAGCGTGCGCAGATGTACGGTCGTACCGGAGTGTCGGCGTACAAACACGCACGCTCGCGGTGGAGGCGTTAGGACACATCAACCCAGTCCAGGGTCCGCTGCACGGCCTTGCGCCAACCCGCGTATCCGGCGTCGCGCTGCTCGTCGTCCCAGTTGGGCGTCCAGCGCTTGTCCTCCTGCCAATTCGACCGCAGGTCCGACGGATCGGCCCAGAACCCGACGGCCAAACCCGCCGCATAGGCGGCGCCCAGCGCGGTCGTCTCGGCGACCACCGGCCGCACCACGTCCACGCCCAGCACGTCGGCCTGGATCTGCATGCACAGGTCGTTGCCGGTGATGCCGCCGTCGACCTTCAAGACCTCAAGGCGCACACCGGAATCCGCCTTCATCGCGTCCACCACGTCCCGGCTCTGGTAGCAGATCGCCTCCAGCGTCGCCCGCGCCAGGTGCGCGTTGGTGTTGAACCGCGACAGCCCCACGATCGCGCCGCGGGCGTCGGATCGCCAGTAGGGGGCGAACAGCCCGGAGAACGCCGGAACGAAATACACCCCGCCGTTGTCGGGGACCTGACGGGCCAGCGACTCGCTCTGCGCGGCGCCGCTGATGATGCCGAGCTGATCACGCAGCCACTGCACCGCCGAGCCCGTGACCGCGATCGAACCCTCAAGCGCGTACACGGGTTTGGCGTCGCCGAACTGGTAGCAGACCGTGGTCAGCAGGCCGTTGTCCGAGCGCACGATCGTCTCGCCGGTGTTGAGCAGTAGGAAATTGCCGGTGCCATAGGTGTTTTTCGCCTCGCCCTCGGCCAGGCACACCTGACCGACCATCGCCGCGTGCTGGTCGCCCAGGACTCCCGTGATCGGCACCTCGCCACCGAGCGGCCCGGTATCCAACGTCACCCCGTAGGGCTCGACGGGAGAGGACGCCGCGATCGCCGGCAGCATCGCGCGCGGGATGGCGAAGAACGACAACAGCTCGTCGTCCCAGTCCAGCGTTTCCAGGTTCATCAGCATGGTCCGGCTGGCGTTGGTCACGTCGGTGACGTGCGCGCCGCCCCGCGGGCCCCCGGTGAGATTCCACAACACCCAGGTGTCGGCGGTGCCGAAAAGGGCGTCACCGCTCTCGGCGGCCTCGCGGACCCCGTCGACGTTTTCCAGAATCCATTGCAGCTTGCCGCCGGAGAAATACGTCGCCGGCGGCAGGCCGGCCTTTCGGCGGATCACGTCCCCGCGGCCGTCGCGGTCCAGCGCGGACGCGATCCGGTCGGTGCGGGTGTCCTGCCAGACGATCGCGTTGTAGTACGGCCGCCCGGTCCGCTTGTTCCATACCAGCGTTGTTTCGCGTTGGTTGGTAATCCCAAGTGCCGCCAGGTGTTTCGGCGACAAGTTGGCCCGGTTCAACACCGACATCAGCACCGACGACGTGCGTTCCCAGATCTCCACCGGGTCGTGCTCGACCCAGCCCGCGCGGGGCAGGATCTGCTCGTGCTCGAGCTGATGGCGGGCAACTTCGGCACCGTCGTGATCGAAAATCATGCAGCGGGTACTGGTGGTGCCCTGATCGATTGCGGCTACGAATTCAGCGGACTCGGCCAACTAGCTCTCCTCCACCCGTGATTGACGCCTGTAGGTCCATCATGGTCTACCCACCCGACCGGCGTCAGCACTGGTCAGCCTGTCGCGCTTGCGCTGCCGCCGGTAAACCTGTTGCATCGGCGTTGTGGGCGAAGAGGTCAAGCGCACCACGTATGACCGCGCGCAACGCTCGGAATACCGGCGCAAGGTGCGGTTGTGCCTGAACGTCTTCGAGACGATGCTGGCCCAGTCGCGCTTCGATTCCGACCGGCCGCTCACCGGCATGGAGATCGAGTGCAACCTCGTCGACGCCGACTACCAGCCGGCCATGTCGAACCGGTCCGTGCTGGAGGCCATCGCCGACCCGGCTTTCCAGACCGAATTGGGCGCCTACAACATCGAATTCAACGTGCCACCCCGCCCGCTGCCCGGGCACACGGGGCTGGACCTCGAGGCCGAGGTGCGGGCCAGCCTCAATGACGCCGAGGCCAAGGCCAACTCGGGCGGCGCCCACATCGTGATGATCGGCATCCTGCCCACGCTGATGCCCGACCACCTCGACGACGGCTGGATGAGCGAGTCAAAGCGGTATGCCGCCCTCAACGACTCAATCTTCTCCGCCCGCGGCGAGGACATCCCGATCGACATCTCCGGCCCGGAGCCGCTGAGCTGGAACGCCGCCACCATCGCACCCGAATCCGCCTGCACCAGCATGCAATTGCACCTGCAGCTGGCCCCCGCGGAGTTCGCCGCCAACTGGAACGCGGCCCAGATCGTCGCTGGCCCGCAGCTGGCGCTGGGCGCCAACTCCCCCTACTTCTTCGGCCACCAGCTGTGGTCGGAGACCCGGATCGAGGTGTTCACCCAGTCCACCGACACGCGGCCCGAGGAACTCAAGGCCCAGGGGGTGCGGCCGCGGGTCTGGTTCGGCGAACGGTGGATCACCTCCGTGCTGGACCTCTTCCAGGAGAACATCCAGTACTTCCCGTCCCTGCTGCCCGAAGTGTCCGACGAAGACCCCGTCGCCGAGCTGGCCGCCGGGCGCACCCCGCAGCTGCCCGAATTGCGCCTGCACAACGGCACCGTGTACCGGTGGAACCGGCCCGTGTACGACGTGGTCGACGGGCGCGCGCACCTGCGGCTGGAGAACCGGGTGTTGCCGGCCGGGCCGACCGTCATCGACATGCTGGGCAACTCCGCCTTCTATTACGGCGTGCTGCGCGGCCTGTCCGAAGACGAGGATCCGCTCTGGAACCGGATGGGTTTCCTTGTGGCGCGGGAGAATTTCCTCGAGGCGGCGCGCCACGGCATCGACGCCCGCCTGCTCTGGCCCGGGCGGGGCAAGGTGACGGCGCGCGAGTTGGTGCTCGACACCCTGCTGCCGATCGCCGACGACGGGCTACGCCGCTGGGGCGTCGACGCCGAGGTGCGCGACCGGTTCCTCGGCGTCATCGAGGGTCGCGCCCGCGCAGGCCGCAACGGCGCCAGCTGGCAGGTGTCCACCGTCCGTACGCTGGAAGCCGGCGGCATGAGCCGGCCCGCCGCGCTCGCCGAAATGCTGCGGCGGTACTGCGAACACATGCATAGCAACGAGCCGGTGCACACCTGGGATCAATAGGGGAACCATGTCATCCGAAATCATGGACTGGGACGGCGCGTACCGCGAGGAGGGCGAATTCCAGGGGCCGCCCCCGTGGAACATCGGTGAGCCGCAGCCCGAGTTGGCGGCGCTGATCACGGCCGGAAAGTTCCGCAGCGACGTACTGGACGCCGGGTGCGGGTACGCCGAGCTGTCGCTGGCGCTGGCCGCGCAGGGCTACACCGTGGTCGGCATCGACCTCACGCCGACCGCCGTCGCCGCCGCCACCAAGGCGGCCCGCGAGCGGGGCCTGTCCACCGCGAGCTTCGTGCAGGCCGACATCACCGACTTCGCCGGCTACCCACCCGGTTCGGAAGGACGCTTCTCGACGATCGTGGACTCGACCTTGTTCCACTCGCTCCCGGTCGAGGGCCGCGGCGGCTACCTGCGCTCGATCCACCGCGCTGCGGCGCCGGGCGCCGGGTATTTCGTCCTGGTGTTCGCCAAGGGCGCCTTCCCCGCCGAGATGGAGCCCAAGCCGAACGAGGTCGACGAGGACGAGTTGCGCGAAGCGGTGAGCAAGTACTGGGAGATCGACGAGATCCGGCCCGCCTTCGTCCACGCGAACATCCCGCCGATCGCCGACGCGCCGTTCGAATTCCCGCCGCACGACCGCGACGAGAAGGGCCGGATGAAGTTGCCGGCCTTCCTGCTGACGGCGCACAAGGCCGGCTGAGACCTGGTCAGGCGCCGGCGCCGCTCACAGTGGGGGGATCTCGAACTGGAAGAGCGGAACGGATTCGATGGTGACGCTGGGGACGAAGATGTTGGGCAGGCTGAAGCCACCGACGCCGATGGACGAGATCGTCAACGGCGGCAGGGCGAAGCCGGGCTCGCTGATCGGCGGCAGCGTGAAACCGCCGACGCCGATGGGCGGAATGGTGATGGACGGGATCGTGAAGCCGGAAAGTCCGATGGACGGGATGGTGAAGCCGGAGAGACCAATCGGCGGTATGGTAAATGACCCGAGGTTAATGGGCGGGATGGTGAATCCCGAAATAAATCCCGGCGTGTTCATGCCGAGCGAAGCGTTTATGTCGAAGTTCTGCAGGTTGACGCTTATGGTGCCAAGCAGCGCAGAGTTGATCGTGACCAGTGTTTGATTGTTCCCCAGCACCTCGAAATCCGGGAATTGTATCTGCGGGAAGTTGATCTGCGGAACAGTTACCGCAGGCAAGGTGATTCCAGGAACTTGGATTTGCGGGAGGCTGAAGCCCGGCACGGTTATCGCCGGCAGGTTTATCGGCGGCACCGATATGGCAGACGTGGTTATCTGCGGCAGGCTGAACGCACTCACGCTTATGGGCGGCGACGTGAAGGGCGGAATGTTTATGGACGGAATGGATATCGGCGGCAGGCCGAAAGCGGAGAGGTTTATTTGAGGGATGCTCACCGGCGGTATGGCGATCCTCGGTGTGCCGATCGTGACCAAGGTGCCCGCCGCCCCGGTCTGGATGTCGATGATGCCGTCGAGCAGGTTGAAGTCCTGGACGGGCGCCGCCGCAACGGCCGCCTGCGCGGCGCCGGACACCTGCGCCACGTTGGAGGCCTCCGCGGCCGCGTAGGCACCCGCGCCGGCGTTCAGCAAGGAGACGAACTCCTGATGGAACGCCTGGGCCTGCGCGCTGAGCGCCTGGAATTCCTGGCCGAAGTTGCCGAACATCGAAGCGATCGCGACCGAAACCTCGTCCTGAGCCGCAGCCGCTATCCCCGTCGTGGGACCCGCCGCGGTCACCGCGGCGGCCAATGACGAACGCACACCCGCCAAGTCCGCGGCCGCACTTTGGACCAGATCCGGCGTTGCAATCACGAACGACATCTCGCACCCCTTTCTCACGGCTCGTCATCGAGCGGAGGCCGGCGAATGTTCTCGAGCCCTGGACCAGCGGCCAGTGGCTACCGACCGGATATGAGTGAGTACAACCGATTTCCATACCTTCGGTCAAGGAAAACGGTTATTTTCAGAATGGACATTCGCTGGCCGGACAATTGCGGCGGAATAGTCCAGAAAGCGCCAGAGGGCGAGTACCTATATCCGCGCGAGCGCACTGCGGCCGGCGTGACAGGCCGGCCGACGCTTGCGGCGCCCAGAGGCCGGTTAGGGACCCGTGCCCAGCAGGCTGGCCGCGACGTCGTTAACGATCGAAATGAAGTTGTTCGCTTCGATGGTCAGCCCGTTCAACCAGGTGGGGATGGGCGGGATCGTGAACTGGTCTTCCTGAACGGGCGCCACGGTGATTTGGGGGATGTCGACACCGGGCAGGTTGAAGCCGCCGACGCCGACGGGCGGGATGGTCAGCGGCTCCGTGGCGAAACCCGGCCAGCTGACCTGGGGCAGCGTGAAACCGCCGACACCGATCGGCGGGATGGTCAGCGGTGCCGTGGCGAACGCCGGCCAGCTGACCTGCGGCAGCGTGAAACCGCCGATGGCGATGGGCGGAACGGTGACCGACGGGATGGTGAAGCCGGAAAGGCCGATGGACGGGAACACATAATTGCCGCCGCTCGGGTTGCTGACGCTCAGGATCGGCAGAGTCAGAGCGCCGATTTGAATACTGGGGATACCGAATTGGGAAATAAACCCTTGCGTGTTGAAGCCGAGTGACGGCGCGTTGATATCGAACGATTCAAGGTTGATGTTGTAGTTCGGAAAAAGGATATTACCGGTTGTCAGGGTGACCACCGTCGCGCCGTTACCCGGAACGCTGATGTCCGGGAATTGTATTTGCGGAAGGTCGATTCTGGGAACGGTTATCGACGGGAGGCTCCAATTCGAAACCTGAATCAGGGGCGTCTGGAAGGGCGGTATCGTCACCGCGGGCAGATTGATCGGCGGCACCGTAATGTCGGGCGTCGTTATCTGCGGCAGGTTGAATGCGCCCACGGTGATGTTGGCGGGCGTCGTCCCGGCCGGGATATTGATCGACGGTATCGACAGTTGCGGCAGGTTGAACGGACTCACCGTGAGATTCGCGAGCGTCGCGCCGGCCGGAATGTTCACGGGCGGAATGGTGAGCTGGGGCAGGTTGAAGGGGGCGACGCTGATCGGGGGAACGTGCACCGCCGGCAGCGTGAACCCCGGTGTGCTGATTGTGAATTGAATGCCACCGGTCCCGATATTGATGTCCAGGAGGCCGTTGAAAAGGTTGAAGGTTCGATAGGTCGCGGCGGGTACGGCCGCGGCGGCCGGCGCAGCACCGGCTACCGCGTTGCTCAGCACCTGCCCGGCGTTAACGGCCTCGGCACTGCCATATGCCGCGGCGCCGGCATTCAGCAGGCTTTCGAATTCCGCATGAAATGCCTGCGCCTGGGCGTTCAGAGCCTGAAATTGCTGGCCGGCGCTGCCGAAGACCAAAGCGATTGCGTTCGATACCTCGTCCGCCGCGGCGGTCGCAATCCCGGTGGTGGGCCCGCCGATCGCGGCGGCTTGCGTCAGCGAGGCACGAATACCCGCCAGGTCTTGGGCTGCACCCTGCACCGCTTCCGGCACGGTAACCACATACGACATCTCCGTCTCCTTTCACGCACGCCGAAAACGGCAGAGCAAGGCGAATGTGACGGCGGCCGAAGCCAATTCACCGTTCGGCTCGTCCCAGGCGGCATGCAGCATCTCAGGCGGTGACATTGCGAAGTTCATCCCGCACCTCTTTCACCGGCCCCATCGCCGAGCGGCGAGCAGATTTCCGAAGAGTGATCCGCCGCGTGCTGCTAAAGCCAAAAGCTACCGCACACATGCCTAATAAGAACAGGCTTTTCCGTACTTTCGGTCAAAATTGGGGTGGAAATTGACGAGTTCGGTATTTTCAGCCCGTCGCGGCTGTCGCTGCGATCAGCGCCTCGGCGAAGGTCTCGAGGTCGTCGGCGGTGGCGTCGACGTGCGGGGAAATCCGTAGCACCGCCCCGGACAGTTCTTGGGGCGCGCGCGCCACCCCGGCATAGGTGGTCACAATGCGTCGCTCGGCGAGCAGCCAAGCCCGCACCGCTTCGGGGTCGGCGCCGTCGG
This sequence comes from Mycobacterium sp. E2327, assembly GCF_001672675.1. Lineage (NCBI taxonomy): Bacteria > Bacillati > Actinomycetota > Actinomycetes > Mycobacteriales > Mycobacteriaceae > Mycobacterium > Mycobacterium sp. E2327. The sequence goes on along the minus strand of NZ_LZKE01000031.1, from coordinate 7,887 downwards.
TGGGGGCCAGCGTGGTGATGGCGCTGGGCTCCTCGGCCTCTTCGACCACCAGCCAGCCATCGACATCGGTCAGCAGGGTGCGGGCGATCTCGCCCACCTCCGCCAGTCGGGCACGGACGGATTCCGGTCCGTATGCCAAATGTTCCCCCACAGCAACCGAAAACCCTACGCGCGCAGCGACATTGGCTTCCCCGAACCCCAGTTGCTGGGCCACCGACAGTTGCGCCGCCCAGCGCGGCGCCGGCAGCCGCGGCGTCAGTCGATCCATCAGCTCGGGCCCCAGGGCCAGGACACCGACGCCCCGCGGTCCGGCGATCCACTTGCGCGACGACGAATACACGGCGTCGGCGCCCACCGCGCAGTCGATGTGGCCCAACGCCTGCGCGGCGTCCACCACCAGCGGCAGGCCCAGCTGGCGGCAGAGCTTGGCCACCATTGCGAGCGGCTGCACCACGCCCCGGTGGCTGGCCAGCGGGGTGAGATGCACGAAATCAGGTGGGTCGCTCTCTAAGTCGAACGCCGCCTCGTCGAGCGCCAGCCGCCCGTCGTCCAGGGTCGGCAGGGTCCGCACCTCGAACCCGTGGGCGGCCATCACCGCCAGGTTGGGGCCGTACTCGCCGGGCAGGCAGGCCAGCGTGCGCCGCTCGGCCGGCCAACTGCCCAGCAGCAGGTCGAGCGCATGCAGGGAGCCGGTGGTGAACACCACCTCGGCGTCGGGCACGCCGCACAGCGTCGCGACCGCTGCCCGGCCCGCCTCGAGCAGCGGGGCGGCCGCCTCGGCCGCGACGTACCCGCCGACCTCCGATTCGTGCAGCGCATGCTTGGCGGCGGCGTCCATGGCGGCGAAACTCTGGCGTGAGCAGGCGGCGCTGTCCAGGTGTAACCCGGCCACGGGCGGGCGGGCCGCCCGCCACCGCTCGGCCAGCGAACCGCCGAGGCTCACTTAACGGCCAACGACAGCCCGAAGTCGCCCGCTTCGTCGGTCCACCATCGGATCCGGCGCAGTCCGGCGTCGGCCAACTCGGCACTCACCCCGTCCGGGCGGAACTTGCACGACACCTCGGTCAGCATCTCTTCGCCGTCCGCGAAATCGACGGTCAAGTCGAGCGCGCCGACGCGCACCCGCTGGCTCCGGCCGGACCGCAGCCACATTTCGATGCGCTCCTCGTCGGTGTTCCACCGCGCGACGTGCTGGTAGGCATCGATGTCGAAGTCGGCGTCGAGTTGGCGGTTGATCACCGCGAGCACGTTGCGGTTGAACCGGGCCGTCACACCGGCGGCGTCGTCGTAGGCGCGCACCAGCCGGTCGGTGTCCTTGACCAGGTCGGTGCCCAGCAGCAGGCTGTCCCCCGGCCGCATCACCCCGGCCAGCGTCGCGAGAAACTGCGCGCGCGGCTCGGGGGTGAGATTGCCGATCGTCGACCCCAGGAACACGAACAGCCGTCGCCCGTCGCCGGGAATCTCGGTCAGGTGTTCCTCGAAATCCCCGCAGACGGCACTGATTTCGACGCCCGGGTACTCGCGCTGGATGGCGGTCGCGGTCGCCGACAGCATGCCGGCGTCGACGTCGAACGGCACGAATCCGCGCAGTGAACCCCGATCCCGCAACGCGTCCAGCAGCCGGCGAGTCTTCTCCGAGGTGCCGGCACCCAGTTCGACCAACGTGTCGGCCTCGCTGGCGGCCGCGACCTCGGCCGACCGCGCGCGCAGGATCTCCGCCTCCGCCCGGGTCGGGTAGTACTCGGGCAACCGGGTGATCTGGTCGAACAGGTCGCTGCCCACCGAATCGTAAAACCACTTGGGCGGCAACGACTTCGGCGTCTGCTGCAGGCCATCGAGCACGTCACGACGCAATGCGTGATACGCCGAGTCGGCGGCCAGGTGGTTGGACAGCGTCAGCGTCATCGAGATCCTTTCGAGTTGAGTGGGGTCAACTGAATCCCCTCCGAGTTGACCTCCACCAGGTGACGGTCCGGCACGTCTTCCCAGTCGGGCGCGTCGTCGTACGGTTCGCTGGCCAACACCACCCCGTCGTCGCGGCGCAGGATGAACAGGGTGTCGCCCCACGCGGTCGCCACCAGCCGAGAGCCGTTGGCGGCCAAGATGTTCAGCCGCGCCAAGGGGTCGGCCGAGCCGACTTCGACGATGGTGTCCGCCAGCGCGTCCAGCCCGCGCTCGAAGATGGTTGCCGCGAGTATGGCGCTGTCGCAAACGGATTCGGCCGACGAGGTGAGCGGAAGCACCCCGCGATCGACGATGCCGTTGTGCGACAACAACCAGCGGCCGTCGGTGAACGGCGCCGTCGCGCTGGCCTCGATCGGCATGCCGACGGTCGCCGAGCGCACCGCTGCCACGACGCAGTGGCTGCGCAGCGCCGGCGCGACCGAGTCGAACGACGCGTCACCCCACAGCGGCGCCGGGCTGCGCCAGCGCCGCGGCGTGTCACCGTCGAAAAACCCGACGCCCCAACCGTCGGCGTTCATCAGGCCGTGCTTCTGGCGGCGCGGAGCATACGACTGCACCCGCAGTCCGCACGGCGGATCCAGCACCAGCGACGAGACGCTCACGTCGGCGCCGAGCCAGCCCAGGTGACGGCACATCAGTCGGCCACGTCCCAGGCCAGGCGGACACCGGAGAAGATCTGCCGCCGGATCGGGTGGTCCCAGTTGCGGAAGCTGGGGCGCACGATCCCCGGCTCGACGGCCCACGACCCCCCGCGCAGCACCCGGTAGTCGCCGTCGAAGAAGGGCTGCGAGTAGCGCTCGTAGATCATCGGGACGAACCCCGGCCACGGCTGCAGCTGCGAGGCGGTCCACTCCCAGACGTCGCCCAGCATCTGCTCGGCCCCGTACGCCGAAGCGCCCGCGGGGTATGCGCCGACGGGCGCGGGCCGCAGCGCGCGGCCGCCCAGGTTGGCCACGGCCTCCGACGGTTCCTGCTCTCCCCACGGGTAGCGGCGCCGGGCGCCCGCCGCCGGATCCCACGCGCAGGCCTTCTCCCACTCGATCTCGGTGGGGAGCCGGGCGCCGGCCCAGGCCGCGTAGGCCTCGGCCTCGAAGTAGGTGACGTGCTGCACCGGCTCGTCGGCGGGGATGTCTTCGATGTAGCCGAACCGCGCGCGGGTTCGGCCGTCCGGACCCCAGAACTGCGGCGCGGTGAGGCCCGCGGTCTGTCGGTGCTGCCAGCCCCGCTCGGACCACCACCGCGGTTGGTCGTAGCCGCCGTCGTCGATGAACTGTCGCCACTCTCCGTTGGTGACCGGAACCCGGCCGATCCGGAAAGCCGGCACGTCGACGACGTGAGCCGGGCGCTCGTTGTCGAGCGAGTACGGTTCGCTCGCGGCGTCCACCCCCAGCACGAACGGGCCGCCGGGCACCAGCACCGACGTTCCCGCCAGCCCCGGACGACCCGCCGGCAGCACCGATCCGTCGCGCAGCAGCGGCGCGCCGGTGCGCAGGTTGAGCGCCTGCAACATCGTTTCGTCGTGCTGGTTTTCGTGGCTGACCACCATCCCGAAGGCGAACGCCGCTTCGTCTCCCGCGGGGTCGTCGGGCAGGGCGTCCAGGGCGTCCAGCGCAGCCGAGCGCACGGTCCGGCAATAGGACCGCGCGCGCTCGGGGGACAGCAACGGCAGCTCGACGCGGCTGGCCCGGGAGTGTTCGAAGGCGTCGTACAGGCCCTCGACGGCCGGCGGCAGGATCCCCGGGCGGGACGGATCGCCGCCGCGCAGCAACCAGAACTCCTCTTGCTGACCGATGTGCGCGAGGTCCCACACCAGCGGGCTCATCAACGGGTCGAACTGCCGCCATAGCTCGGCGTCGTCGAATTCGACCAGCCGCAGCGTCCGCGCCCGCGCCCGCGCCATGTCGTCGGCGAGCTTCTCCCGGGAAGTCACGCGCCCCCTTGCGGCCAGCGCGCGGCCCTGGAGACCGTGGCCTCGATGCCGTGCTCGATCACCTCGTCGGAGAAGTCGTCGCCGGGACATCGGCCCCGCTCGACTCCGCTGACCAGCAGCTGCATCGCCTCGGTCAGTTCCGCCGGCGCCCGCTCGGCCGCGACCGCCACGCACTTGTTGGCCGCCTCATAGAGCCGCCGGTCGCGGAGGCCGACCCGGGCGGCGGTGTCCCAGGCGGTGGCGACCGGTTCGACGGCCTCGGCCGCGATGTCGGCGGCGGCCGGGTCGTCGAGCAGCGTCACCAAGGTGAACACCACGGCGGGCCAGAGGGCGTCCGGCACGCTGTCGAGGTAGCGGATCTCCAGCCACTGTCTCGGCCGGACCGGCGGGAACAGCGTGGTCAGGTGGTATTCCAGGTCGGCGACGGTCGGGCGCCGGTCACCGAGCAACGCCCGGCCGTCCACCCAGTCGGCGAAGGGCACCCACCGCGTGACGGCCGTGGCCTCGGGGTTGTGCACCAGCATCACCGGGGCCTTGAGCGCATAGCGCGCCCAGTCGGTGCCCGGGTCGTCACCGCTGGCCCCGAGGATGGGCCCGCACCGCGCCGAGTCCATGTCCCCCCACACCCGCTGCCGGGTGGAGACCCAGCCGGTGAACTCCCCGCCCAGCATCGGGGAGTTGGCGGCGATGGCGATCATCGTCGGGCCCAGGGCGTGCGCCAGCCGGACCCGCGCCGCCCAGCCGTCCCGCGGCCCGGCGTCCACGTTGACCTGGATCGACGCGGTGGACGTCATCATCGCCGCGCCGGCCTCGCCGGAGCGGCTGGAGTGGAAGAACTGTTCCATCGCCTGGTAGCGCGCGCCGGGGTTGATGCGCCTGGGGGGCCGCAGCGGATCCGCCCCGAGGAAAACCAGTCCCAGCCCGGCGTCGGCGAAGGCCGACCGCAGCACGGCCTGGTCCCGGTTCATCGCATCGATGGAGGCCAGCACCCCGTCGGCGGGCGGACCGGATAGTTCGACGGCGCCGCCGGGTTCCACCGTGACGGCGCTGCCGCCAGGCAGCTTGGGCAGGTGCTCGAGCACGTCGGCGATTTCGTCCCAGCCGGGCCTGCGATGCGGGTCGGCCGGATCGTGGCAATGCCCTTCGAGCTCGAGGCCGATGGACCGCAGCGGTGCATCGGACAGGCAGGTCTCGGCGATGTACGTCGCGGCAGCGGAGGAGTCGACCATCTCGGCCTGGGCGGTGCTGACGGCCGCGGGCGTCATATCACTATCCCTTCGAGGGCCCGGCCGATCCGGCGTGGCCGGCGGACCGCTGGTTGCGCCGCTGACGGAGAAATAATCGCCACTACTTCATCTTGCAGATCGCACCGACATATTCCCGTCCTGCCGGACTTTTCCGCGACGGACCACCCGAGTGTCCTAAAACCACGCTACTGACCCAGCGCGTTCTGCATGGCCCCGGCCAGCACGTTGACCGCGGGTCCCGCGTTGCCAGACTGGCAGACCTTGGCCTGCAACAACACGTTTTCACGCAGCCTGGTTTGATCGAAGCACCGACGGTCGGTGCCGGCCTCCTGCTTCGTCCAGTTCGCGTCGCCGCCCGTCGCCGGGCCGCCGTCGAACGACCACACCTGTGTGACGCCGTTGTCCAGATGCATCGCAGTGGTCTGGCCCGAGCAGCCGACGGTCCGGTCGACCACGCGATGGAACGCCCGACCCGCGGCGTCGTTGCTGGCGAACACCCCGACGGCCTGCTTGACGAAGTGGGTCTGGTCGTTGGCCGACGTCTGTGTGGTTGCGCCGTTGAACGACGCGAGATCAGGATCGTCGAAGACTTCGGGCAGCCCGATATCGGCCCAGTTGTTGCACACCGGCAGGTCGACCGAATAGCCCTGGAACGGCTGCGTGAACACCGACTCCCAGCCCATCGGTCCGCCGACGATGTTGCCGACCGATCCCTTCGGCAGGACCGCGTAGTTCACCACCCCGGGCTCCGACGGGTGAGCGACCGCCGCGGGAACAGCCAGCGCTCCCCCGACCGCCACACCGAAGGTCATCACCGCCGCGCCGATGCGCATGGTCATGGGTTTCGATCATGCCAGGGCGGCTGCCGGGTGGCGAACATCGACTATCGGGCCCGGACCCCCTTCGAGGCCTTCGCGTAACCGCAATCCGCCCAACAACTTTCGGTGCGGCGGAACGAACTGGACCCCGCGTTTCTGTAATGGTTCAAAAAAGGCGCGTATGCCTACGGGCGCGGATTGCCCGGGGTGTTCGGCGCCGGCGCCGGCGCGCCGGGTGTCGGTGTCTGGCTGGGACCACCAGGACCGCCTGGACCGGCGCCCGGCGGCGGACCCCACGGGCCCATGCCCGGACCCCACTGCCCGCCGTACTGCCACGGTCCACCGGGGCCACCAGGTCCGCCGGGGCCGGGGCCGTACATCATGCCGTGATGATGCTTGTAGTGATGCCAGTGATGGCTGATTCCCATGACCATGGCCCCGGCGAAGAAGACGGTCGAGAGGATGAAAACGATCCCGGCGACGATCACCACCCACGCGGCGGCCACATAGACCTTCGGAGGCTTGACCGGCGCGTACGCGGGCGGGGCCGCGGCGGCCGGCGTCGGTTGCGTTGACGGTTCGGGTGTTTGGGTCATGCCTTGAATACTGCCCCTGTCGCCGACGGCGATAACAGGTCCGAGACGCAATTGTTGCTGAGAATCGAGCGGCCCGGCGCTCGTGCGAGCGCCGGGCCATCGGATATGGGTTTACCGACCCGCCGGGACTACGGCGTCCGGGACGGAGCGACGGACGACGGAATCTGGCTGGGTCCCGGGGCGCCTGGGGTCGCCGAAGCGGGCCCACCGCCTTGGACCGCCGCGGGACCACCGCCCGGGCCACCGGGGCCGCCCGGACCGCCGGGGCCGAAGCGGTGCGGATGCATGAACGCCGCGTGGTGCTTGTGGTGGTGACCGCCGTGGCCGTGATGCCCGAGCGCCATGCCGGTGAAGAAGATCACCGAGATGATGAACACGACTCCGGCGACGATGGCAACCCATGCCGCGGCAAGGAAGACCCGAGGGGTCCGGTAGAGCGCCGGCGCTGCCGCCGGCGCGGGTTCGGTTGCGGTAGCTGTCCGCACAGTTGGGGTTTCAGATGTTTCACTCATGAGACAAATGATGCGTGCGTCAAGAGTAGTTATGGCTATGCATTAGTTAAGTAGCAGCTATGAGCTAAAACCCCGCTCTACCTGGCCAAATCCTGGGCCCGCTACCCAACGGCCGCGGCGGTCTCCGACACTGGGGCGCTCGACCGACCTCGGCGCTTGCGACGTGGCCGAGGCTTGGCTAAACCGCCGATCCGGCCGTCGCTGCGTTACCGTGAATCGGTCCTGATCACCCTCCATCGGCTCGTGCAGCGAGCGAAGGTGCGGGACGTTCCTTGTCTGTCGCGACCGAGTGAGAGGTGCGGGATGTCGTTTGTGATCGCAGTGCCGGAGGTGGTGGCGTCGGCTGCTTCGGATGTGGCGGGCATCGGGTCGATGATCGGCGCGGCCAAGGCCGCGGCGGCGGCTCCGACCACAGGGGTCCTGGCCGCCGCCGGCGACGAGGTGTCGGCGGCGATCGCGTCGGTGTTTTCCACGCACGCGCAGGAGTTTCAGGCGCTCAGCGATCAGGCGGCAGCGTTTCATAACCAGTTCGTCGAGGCGTTGGCCGGCGCCGGCGGGTTGTACGCGGGCGCGGAGGCCGCCAACGCCTCGCCCTTGGCGAGCCTGCTGGGGGTGATCAATACCCCCACCGAGCTGCTGCTGGGGCGCCCGCTGATCGGCAACGGCGCCAACGGCGTCAAGCTCGTCGACGTGCCGACGCCGCTGGCCGCCGCCGGTGTCGACGAATCGCTGGTCGGCCGGATCCGGCACGACCCGGGCGTCCCGGACGGGCGGGGCCTGGCGCTGTTCGTGTCGCGGCACAGCACCGAGATCCGGATC